>CAZAMS010000184.1:0-4043 GCA_964486305.1 uncultured Aestuariivirga sp. | reverse complement strand
TGCTTGGGTTTTGTGCAGAAAACAAACAGGACCAGATTCCGACAATTCGAGTGTTCTGTGGGTTTTCTCGGCAACTTGCGCCAACTCACGAAAGCGCCAAGCGACTCAAGCGACTCGATGACTTTCCGGACGGACACTAAGATAATACGTCACCCAGCTTTCTCGATACGGCTTCAGGCGCACTGCCGTCTTGAGAGTTATCGCCGCCTTTTCGGGCTCCCCGGCATACATGTAACATTGCCCAAGATATGTCACTGCCCGGAAATCGCTTGGTGCGAGATCGACTGCCCTCTTGGAAAGCCTGATGGCCTCATCATGCTGGTCGCGCAGGAAGGCAATCATACCCCTCAACATATAGGCGGCACCCATTTCCGGATTGAGTTTGAGGATTTTCCCGGCCTGGACCTCCGCCTGGCTCAAGGAAAGCGCCTTGTCCACCGAGAGACTGAACCTGGCACCCCAGTAGTAGGTCGTGCCAAGCAGCGCGATGGCCCCGGCATAGTCCGGGTCGATGAGGAGCACCTCTTCCAGCAGTTGCCGGGCAACTCCCGTATCGATTGTTGTATACCGGGAAAACACCTCGCGCGCCTGGACCATTTTTTCCCAGGCCCGCAGATTATTGGTTTGTCCTTCCCAAAGCCGTGCCGATTCACCCTCTGTCAGCTTCACCTGCATGGCGAGCGCGATGCTGCGCGTGATCTCGTCCTGCACCTTGAATATGTCATTGATGTCGCCCTCGTAGCGCTCAGCCCAAACGTGACCGCCGGAAAGCCCATCTATCAACTGCGCACTCACCCTCACGCGATCTCCAGCGACACGCACACTTCCCTCGAGGATGTAGCGGACGCCAAGCTCGCGCGCCGTATTTTCCGCACTGATGGCGCGGCCCTTGTACACAAAGCTTGACATGCGCGAGATGACGAAGAGGTCCCGCATCCGTGACAGGGCCCCGATGATATCCTCGGTCATGCCATCGGCGAAGAACTCCTGTTCCCGGTTACCGGTCAGATTGGTGAAGGGCAGAACCGCGATTGAAGGCTTGTCCGGAAGGGCGGGCGCAGGCGGCGCTTGCACCTGCACATTTGCTGGCCCAGTGCGGCGGTCTGTTCTTATGGAGCGGGCGAGAGTTTCGGTTTCGGGCTCCGGCTGAACGCCAAGTTGACTCAAGAGTTCGCGCTTGCATCGTTCATATTGCGCCAGGGCGGCGTCATGGCGACCCTGCGCTGCGTAAAGCCGCATCAAGGCGCGGTGGACTTGCTCCTGCAGGGGATCGAGTGAGATGAGCTTGAGGCCATGGTTAAGTGCTTCTTCGATGTCGCCTGTGCGTTCGGCGCGATCCATCAGGCGGGAGTGAACAGTACATGCCAGTTGACGGAAGCGTTCGCGTTCGCCTGCAAGCCAATGCTCGAATGCTGCCTCATCAACCGACAGGCCCTCCATGAATTCGCCACGTATCAACAGGGCTGCTTCACGCAGCGCCTCGTCGTCGTCCGAGCCAGCTGCACGTTCCACCACCTTCATATCAATCCACGCCGCTCCCGCCACCCAGGAAATGGCTTCGGTGCTTGCGTTGATCGGCTGCTGGTTCGACTTCGCGAGTGCGGCGCGTAATTCGGAGAGCGTCTGGCGCAGGCTGGCGCGGGCCTGTTCTTCTCCACGTTCGCTCCACAGCAGACCGGTGATCGTGCTTCGCGCCGCATCGGTGCCGCCGCGCTGCACCAGATAGCCCAGAAGCGCCCGGGCCTTTTTTGAGGCGATAACCACGGGAGTGCCGTCAATTTCGATGGTAACCGGCCCCAGCAGGCAAATTCGCAACCCCGCCCTGCTTTCAGACGCCCGCAATTGCCGATTTTGCATTTTATTCACGATGGCCATGACGCTCCGCTGACGGGCTCCCCCTATTCAATTCCCATACGAACAAGGAGACAACCCATGAACAAGCTTCTGCAATACCACATCCAAGTCAATGCCGCGCTCGAAACCTCGTTCAAACAGCTGCGTCGCCAATTGCTGTCCTGGCGCGAAACCCGCACCGTGCCCGAACTTGACGCCAGTACCCGGTATGATATTGGCGAGAACGACTGCCGCCCACCGCAGGCGAAGCCCGCCAAAGCCTATTCGGCATCATTCGAAGCCATGTTGAACCGGTCGATATGAAACTGCCCCTCTTTGCAATGGCGGCCACGAAGGCTAAAAGCAGCCCGGACCCTTGAAACAATCGGACGTGACTTCGTGACTTCAGCAAATTCGGAAAAAATTGTGACCATTATTGGCGGCTCTGGCTTCATTGGCCGCCACATTGTGCGGGCGCTTGCCCAGCGCGATTACCGCATTCGCGTGGCCTGCCGCAGGCCCGACCTTGCGGGCCATGTGCAGCCCTTGGGCACGCCGGGGCAGGTCATGCCGGTGCAGGCCAATGTGCGCTATCCGGCCTCGCTCGCCGCCGTTTGTGACGGGGCTACTGCGGTGATCAATCTGACCGGTGTCCTAGCGAGCAGCGGCGCACAAAGTTTTGATGCCATCCATGTGTTCGGGGCGGAGGCTTCCGCAAAAGCCGCCAAAGCGGCCAAGGCCAAGGTTTTCATTCAGATGTCGGCGCTTGGTGCCGATGCCTCTTCAAGCAGCGAATATGCGCGTACCAAGGCTGCTGGCGAAGCCAAAGCCAAGGCGGCATTTCCCGGTGCCATCATCCTGCGGCCCTCGATTGTGTTCGGGCCGGAAGACAATTTCTTCAACCAGTTTGCAGGGCTCAGCCGTCTAGCACCGGCTTTGCCGCTGATTGGCGGCGGCACAACAAAATTTACCCCGCTCTTTGTAGGCAACCTGGCCGAGGCCATTGCAACCCTTGTTGATCGTGGTGAGGCCTCTGGCCAAACCCTGGAACTTGGCGGGCCGGAAGTTTTCACCTTCAAGCAACTCATGGAATTCACCCTCAGTACAATTGGGCGCAAGCGCCTGCTTATCCCCGTGCCCTGGACTATCGCCAAGATTATGGGAACTGTGATGGGCTATTTGCCAGGTGCGCCATTAACCGCTGATCAGGTTGAGCTGCTGAAAACAGATAATGTGGTGAGTGAAGCGGCCAGCCACGAAGGCCGCGACCTCGCAAGCCTTGGCATCACAGGTCAGAGCATTCAGGGAATTGTGCCGAGCTATCTCTACCGTTACCGCAAGGCCGGTCAGTTCACGGCTTCCAAGGGAATGCCTGAGTAAATCAGGCCGAGCAAAGCGCCACCCAGAATGACCCGGTAAATCACAAAGGGCAGAAAGCTCATGGTCCTTATCATGCGCATGAGCACAGTCATGGTGCCAAGTGCGATGAAGAACGTGAGGATGCCGGTGAGAATCACCGGACCTGAAATGGATTGACCACTTTCCAATGCGTCACCGATCACAAGCAGCGAGGCGGCGCCATTTGCCGGAATCGACAGCAGGAAGGAAAAGCGCGCTGCTTCGGGCCTGGTGAAACCAAGACCCCGGGCGGCGGTCATTGTGACACCTGAGCGGCTTGTGCCGGGGCTTAAGGACAGGGCCTGGGCACCGCCGATGATGAGAGAAGATTTCCAGTTCATGTCAACGACCGTGCGGCGCAGCAGGCCATAGTTGTCAGCCGCAAAGAGCAGGACACCAAAAACAATCGCGTTGAAGGCCACCAGTGTGGCGCTGCGAATGTGGTCATCGAGATGCGTAAGTTTCAGCAAAAGGCCAACAACAATGATTGGAATTGTGCCAATGAGGACGTGGAAGGCGAGTTTCGAGTTTGCCGTCGTGTTGCGCTTCAGGAGATCAAGCGTGCCCCAAAACATGTGAACGACATCACGCCAGAAATAGATGATAACCGCGGCCAGGGTTCCAACATTGGTGACCATATCGGTCACCACGCCCTGATCGGCCCAACCCGTTAGCGTCGGAACCAGAATCAAGTGACCCGATGAGGATATGGGGAGGAATTCGGTGATCCCCTGGATGAGCGCAAGCACAATGATCTGCTCAAGTGACATTCCTAAATACCTTTGAAAACAACTAAATGCGAATCGCTTGCG
>CAZAMS010000183.1:0-3728 GCA_964486305.1 uncultured Aestuariivirga sp. | reverse complement strand
ATCGCGTAAATTTCAAAAAGTCTCAGGTCCCTGTTTAACCCTGCAAAAGTTAATGGCGGTTTTTGCCATGCCGCCGGATTCGAGGAATTAGTTAAAGACAAAATTATCGCTTTATTGGAAGCATCCACCCTGCAATTCCTGTTGCGTTCTCTAATCGTTCCAGTTTAGATGCGCCATGGCCAAATCAGCATCAATTTTCGTCTGCCAGTCCTGTGGGAGCACGTCCTCCAAATGGGCTGGGCGCTGCGATAATTGCGGCGAATGGAATAGCATTGTTGAGGAAAAAGGTGCGGCCCCCGTGTCCGGTGCCAAGGGGGCCGCCCTGCCCAAGGGCAAGGCCTCGCGCCTTGTGGGCCTCCGTGGTGAAAGCCCCGCCCCGCCCCGCATTCAAACCGGAATTGCCGAATTGGACCGTGTCGCAGGCGGCGGCTTCGTCCCGGGCACAGGTGTATTGATCGGCGGCGATCCCGGCATCGGCAAATCCACTCTGCTCCTGCAGGCTCTGGCCTCCTTGGCCCGCAAGGGTGAACGCGTCATTTACGTTTCTGGTGAAGAGGCCATAGCCCAGGTGCGCCTGCGTGCCCAGCGCCTGGGGCTTGATGATGCCGCCGTCCTGCTCGCCACCGAAACCAATGTCTCAGATATTCTAGCCACCCTGAATGAAGGCGAGCCACCCGCCATTGCCGTCATCGATTCCATTCAAACCTTGTGGTCGCCAGTTATTGAAGCAGCCCCCGGCACGGTGTCCCAGCTCAAGGCGGGTTCGGAAGCCTTGGTGCGTTATGCCAAGCAAAAAGGCACAGCCATGCTGCTGGTGGGCCATGTCACCAAGGATGGCCAAATCGCCGGGCCCAAGGTCATCGAACACATGGTGGATACCGTTCTCTATTTCGAAGGCGATCGCGGCCATCAATATCGCATTTTGCGGGCGGTCAAAAATCGTTTCGGCCCCACCGATGAAATTGGCGTGTTTGAAATGTCCGATGGCGGCCTCAAGGAAGTCACCAATCCGTCCAAACTTTTCATGGGATCGAATGATCGGCCAACTCCGGGCACCGCGATATTCGCTGGCATGGAAGGCACGCGGCCACTGCTGATGGAGGTGCAGGCCCTCGTCTCGCCTTCACCGTTGGGAACACCCCGGCGCACCACCGTGGGATGGGATTCAAACCGGCTCGCCATGATCCTGGCCGTCCTGGAAGCCCGCGCTGGCGTTACCATCGGGGCAAATGATGTTTACCTTAACGTCGCAGGCGGCCTCAAGGTGCGCGAACCTGCCGCAGATCTGGCCGTAGCCGCAGCGCTGCTCTCTTCGCTTACTGGAACAGTTATTCCCCACGGCACGGCTGTCTTTGGTGAAGTGGCCCTTTCAGGCGCCATACGGCCCGTGGGTCAAACCGAGGCCCGCCTTAAAGAAGCTCAAAAGCTGGGCTTACGAGAAGCTGTTATCGCTTCTGCGACAGAACTCGCAAGTTTCAAAGGCTTGAAAGTGAAGTCAATCGAAACCATTTCTGATCTCGTGGCATGGACCGCGTCACAGGACAAAGGCTTGCGACGAATCGTCTAGATCAGTTTGCAAAAGCTGACTATAAGGTGGCTCAGCAAGAGCATGTTGCGGCAAAGGCCTGCCCCGGACTTGATCCGGGGTTGCACGACTTTGCCGATAACAACATGCTCCAGAGTTAACGGGTTGGCGCGAATTCTTTCCGTTTGGGTTGTTACCCAGTGGGACAAGCGCGCAAACGAAACGGGAAATTTTATGCCCTTCCAATTGCTTGATCTCATACTTTTCGGCATCATGCTGATTTCCGGCCTCTTGGCGCTCATGCGCGGATTCACCCGCGAAGTCCTTTCGCTGGTCGCTTGGGGCGCCTCTGCCTTCGCCGCCTATTTTGCCATTAAGCAACAGGCCCTGCTTGATCTCGCCATGCCCTATGTGGACAAGGCTATCCTCGCGCAAATTGCCGTAGGCGCCATCGCCTTCATCATCACGCTCATTGTCGTTTCACTCATCAGCGTGAAGATTTCCGATTCGGTTGTGGACTCCGCCGTCGGTGCTTTTGATCGCACCCTTGGATTCATCTATGGCCTGGCCCGTGGTTTTGTTCTCGTGGCCATTGCCTATCTCTTCTATGGCTGGCTCCTGCCTTTTGACAAACAGGAAGACTGGGTGCGCAATGCCAGCTCCCTTCCAGCCATCAAATATGTGGGCGCAACCCTGCTCGAGTTCATGCCGCCTGATATCGCCGAAACACTGTCCAACACGGCCCTTATGAAAAATCCTGTTGGCCCGGCAGGCACAACCGCGCAACCCGCCCCCAGTGCCGCCAAACCTGAATCCGGCTACCAGTCCGGCGAAACCCAGGGGCTTGATAATCTCATTGAAGGCACAGGCAATAACACACAGCAACCCGAATTTGGACAAACCACCACCCAATGAAACCAGATTTTGATATCGACGGTGACCGCTTACGCGAGGAATGCGGTGTATTCGGCGTCTACGGCCATCCCGATGCGGCGGCACTCACCGCCCTTGGCCTCCATGCCCTGCAACACCGCGGCCAGGAAGCCGCAGGCATCGTCACTTTTGACGGCGAACGCTTTAACGCCGAACGGCGCATGGGCCTCGTCGGCGATCATTTTTCCAGCGAGAAGGTCATCAACCGCCTGCAGGGCCGTTCCAGCCTTGGCCATGTCCGCTATTCCACCACCGGCGAAACCATCCTGCGCAACGTCCAGCCGCTGTTTGCCGAACTTTCTGCCGGCGGCCTGGCCGTTGCCCACAATGGCAATATCACCAACGGTCTGACGCTGCGCCGCGAACTCATTAGCCAGGGTGCAATTTGCCAATCCACCTCTGACACGGAAGTGATCCTGCATCTCGTGTCACGCTCGAAAAGGGGGCGCATAGTCGAACGCTACATTGATGCGCTCCGCAGTCTCGAAGGCGCCTATGCCCTCGTGGCCCTCACCAACAAGAAGCTCATCGGCGCGCGCGACCCCCTCGGCATTCGCCCGCTCATGTTGGGCGAACTCAACGGCGCCTTCATTCTCTGCTCGGAAACCTGTGCATTGGACATCATCGGCGCAAAGTTCGTGCGCGAAATTGAAAACGGCGAGGTCGTGGTGATTTCGGAAGAGGGCATCGAATCCCATCGCCCCTTCCCCAGGCAGCAGGCCCGCCCCTGCATCTTTGAGTACATCTATTTCTCCAGGCCCGATTCAATCCTCGGCGGCCGCTCGGTCTATGAAGTGCGCAAGGAACTTGGCAAGCAGCTCGCCATCGAAGCGCCCGTTGACGCCGATGTTGTTGTCCCCATCCCTGACTCCGGCGTGCCCGCGGCTTTGGGCTATGCCCAGCAAACCGGAATTCCCTTTGAACTCGGCATTATCCGCAATCATTATGTGGGCCGAACCTTCATTGAGCCCACCCAGACCATTCGTTCCTTGGGCGTAAAACTCAAGCACAATGCCAATCGCGCCGTCGTTGCCGGGAAGCGCGTGGTCTTGATTGACGATTCCATCGTGTGCGGAACAACGTCCGTGAAGATCGTGCGCATGATGTATGAAGCGGGCGCCCGCGAAGTCCACATGCGCATCTCCAGCCCGCCGATCAAGTTTCCGGATTTCTATGGCATCGATACGCCGGAAGAAAAATCGCTTCTGGCCGCTACCCATACGCTGGAAGAAATGTGCCAGTTCATCGGCGTCACCTCGCTGTCCTTCAT
>CAZAMS010000182.1:0-2374 GCA_964486305.1 uncultured Aestuariivirga sp. | reverse complement strand
TTGCCGGTATCGATCCCGGCCACGATCATGCTATGCTCAATCATCTTCTTCGACCCTTCCTTGCGAATACGAACCTTGCGTTCAAGCAACCATACGGGTCCGACGAAGAGACCGGCTGCGATCAAGCTTCCCGTCAGCCCCCAGGGCTTGGGTGCATCGCGATCCGTCAACCGGCCGCCGGCCTTGCGGTAGCGAGCCGCAGGGCCGGCTCCATTCCTCGCGGAACAGAACCAAGCTTCACACAATTCAACCAAAGCATAAATCGATGATACAAGGTGGGCGAAGCCCGGATGAGGGCTCTGCGGTGTTTGATTCAATCGGTGGCGGTCTGGTATCAGAGCCCCTGAATGAACGGATTGGTCTTGCGCTCCATGCCGATCTGGCTGGCGGGACCATGACCCGGCAGGAACACCACATCATCGCCAAGCGGCAACACTTTCTCCTTGATGGATTTCATCAGGGTCTCGTGGCTGCCATAGGGGAAATCCGTCCGCCCCACCGAGCCTTGAAACAATACATCACCCATCAGGGCAAAACGGTTTTCATCATTGAAGAAAATCACTGAGCCCGGCGAATGTCCCGGCGCATGCAGAATTGAGAGTTTCAGGCCCGCGACCATTACCTCATCACCCTCATTCAGCCAGCGGTCCGGCACCACTTCTCTTGCATCAACCATGCCATACTTGGCTCCACTCTTGGGCAGGTCGTTGAGCAGAAACAAGTCGTCCACATGGGGGCCTTCAATCTGAACCCCAAGGGCATCGCGCAATTCCGCCGCTCCTCCCGCATGATCGATATGGCCATGGGTCAACAGGATTTTCTCAATCTTCACATTCGATTGTTCGATTGCCTTGAGAATATTCGGCACATCGCCACCGGGATCAACAATCGCGCCCCGCTTGGTTCCTTCATCAAAAACCAGCGAGCAGTTCTGCTGAAACGGCGTAACGGGAACAATAAGAACTTTAAGCTTAGCCATGATGGCGCTGCATAGCGATCCTGCTAAACGCCTGCAAGCGCCCGCTTCGCTTGCCTAAAATTGAGGCAACAGCTAGAGCCAAAGAAAACCTTAACCCGAGGCAATGCCCCATGTCCGCAACCGTCGCCACATCCCGGCGCTATGGCAATCTTGTTGCAGCCATTGCAACAATTGCCAGTTGCGATATTGCGCTGGGCTTTACCTTCCAGCTGCTGCCGCTGCTCATGGAAATGCAGCACATACCCGCATGGATCATTGGCCTCAACACCGCCATGGGACCCATCGGCATTCTGCTCGCAGGCCCCATTCTTCCGCGCATCATCAGCCGCTTTGGACCCAAGCCCGTGGCTTACATCTGCGTCGTGTTCATTATGACGGCCCTCGCCCTGTTTAAACTCTTGCCCAGCCTCTATGTTTGGTTTCCGCTGCGCTTCGCTCTCGGAATTGCAACGGGAGCATTGTTTACAATCAGCGAGGCCTGGATACTAACCTTTGCCAGCGCCGGAAGCCGGGGGCGCGTTATGGGCATCTACACCAGTGTCATGGCCATTTCATTTTCCTTGGGCCCGTTTGCCCTGCCCTTCACCGGAACAACCGGCTGGCTACCGTGGCTCATCGGAATTGCCTGCCTTGGCCTCAGCATTCTGCCGCTGACGCTCGTGAGCGTAAGCGATGATATTTTTCATGACAAGGAAGGTGGAAATTTTTTGCGCGTCATAAAGCGCGCACCTCTGCTCCTTTTCGCGGTTTGTACAGCTACTCTGTTTGATACGGTCTTTATTTCCTTCTTCACCATTTTTGGCCTCAGGTCTGGCCTATCCCTGCAAACCGCCAGCTGGGTACTCGGCGCTGGCATTCTCGGCAACTTGGGCCTTCAATTCCTGATCGGGTCACTCTCCGACAGATGGTCACGGATTGGCGTCGTTGTCTGTTCGGCAATCATCACAGTCGTGACCTGTATTGCATTGATCTTTGTTGTCAATTCCTGGCTCATTTGGCCAACCGTCATCATTATGGCTACCGCGGCCTTTGCCGTTTACGTCGTGGCCTTGGCCATCATGGGCGACACGTTCAAAGGTGCCGACCTGATTGCCGGCTCCGCTGCATTTTCTGCCATGTGGGGTGTTGGCGGACTCGTGGGGCCTCCAATGGCGGGTGCCGCGATAGACGCATTCGGCGTCAATTCCATGCCCCTGCTGCTGGCTGCATTTTACGTCTTGCTGCTTGCTGGTCTTGCTTTCAGCCGCGGACGACTTATTCGTGGATAAGCAACGCCTCATCAATCTCTTCGCGGCCATCAGCACAATTACCGTCTTCGGTTTCGCCCTTGGCCTGATGTTTCCGCTCTTGGCCCTCATCATGGAAAAGCGTGGCATCGATTCGGACATCATTGGC
>CAZAMS010000181.1:0-3948 GCA_964486305.1 uncultured Aestuariivirga sp. | reverse complement strand
CGCCTCGAAATCTTCATTTCGGCTCCCTGTGTTGCCGCTCTCTCATAGGGAGTTCCACAACGAAAGGAAATATATCCCGCTTCTTTGTGTTCAGAAAATTGTGATCAGCGCTGTTCACAAAGCGCTTCAGGCAAATTTCCGCCCGGAAAATTCAATTATCGTTGCTTTTTGGCCTGTAGCATAAACGTCGCGGTCAAGATGGCGCAGGGTTTCCACCAGGGTTCCTGTGGTGATCATATCCTTCCCATAGGGCACAACTTCAAACTCAATATTCTTGCGCAAGTCGTGAACCAGTCCGCGCCGCAGGGCCTCTTCAAGGCTGTCTTTCATAAGTCCGTAAGCGCGCGTTCCAGGCCCTGCCAGGACAACTCGTTGCGGATTAATAAGCGCAATCAGGCGGGCGATGCCGAAACCCAGCACTTCGCCAGCGCGCAGAAATGCATTCACGGCAACCGTATCGCCAGCTTCTGCGGCCAATTCCACTGCCCGCAAATCGCTATCGAGAACTGGTGCGTGGATGTCAAAATCTGTTCCCTGCCTGGCATTGGCCATGCGCATGATGCCGTAATCTGCGCTGAAGGCTTCGAGGCATCCATGCCTCCCGCAGCGGCAAAGAGGGCCTTCGGGCAGATGATTCATGTGGCCGAATTCGGCCGCACGGCCGGTAGCACCGGAATAAACCGATCCATTGAGTATGAGGCCCAGTCCTATGCCGTGTCCCATGAATACGACGGCAGTTGTCCCGCCATACCTCTTGCGGTCCGTAGCTATCAGCGCTTCCGCAATCATGTTGGCGTTATTGCCGATGCTGCAGGGAATATTCAAAAGCCTTTCAAGCGGCCTGACAACCGGAATGTCGCGGGCGCGAAACGCCGGACTCCACGAGATTTCTCCGGTAATCGTGTCGGCAACGCCCTGCACGGCAACACCAATACGCTTGATCGAGCTCAGCGCAATCCCAAGTTTTTTGGCATTGCTCTTTATTTCCTGGGCAATGCGGGGGCCGAATTCTTCTTTCGGAATTGGGTAGATATCCAGACGCAATTTTACCGGCTCTCGCGTGGCCCCGCTGAAATCTGCAAAGACAAGCTCAACGCCATCGACGGAAATTGCTATGGCCAGAACATTGGTCGCCTGCGGATTGAGCGCCAATCTTGTCTGCGGCCGCCCGCGTTTGGCTTGCGTTGAAACCTCTTCGTTTTCGACAATTGAATAGACCAGCCCCTCATCAATGAGTTGTCCACTGATCGAGGTAATGGAAGCAGGCGAAAGCCCCGTTTGGTAGCCCAAGGTAATTCGTGCGAGCGGGCCCTGCTGGCGCAAAGTTTCGAGGACCAGCCCTCGATTCTGCCGCCGGACAAGATCGCTGTTTGCTTTCTTGAGCATGTGCTCCCAACACGGTCACCAGCATTTGCTGCTGAATTATCATATTTATTTTTCTGAGCTTGACTCACTCCGCGACTTGATGCAACATTTTTTTGGACGCTAAAATAAATCAATAATCGTCCATCGACCAGCATTTGCGTGATCCAGGTTAACTGGAGTAATGGGAGCGTCCCGCGAATGGCTAGGCGATGAGGAGGAATCTGAGAATGAAGCGCAATATCTTAACATTAATGGCCGGCGCCCTGATGCTCGGCATGTCATCCATGTCAGCCAATGCGGCCGGCAAGAACATCTGTGTATCCTGGAAGACCTTCCAGGAAGAACGCTGGAAAACCGACGAAGCGGCGATCAAGGCCGTAGTTGAGGCCGCAGGCGACAAATTTATCTCCGCCGATGCCCAAACCTCGGCTGCCAAGCAGCTCACTGACATCGAAGGCCTGATCACCCAGGGCTGCAATGTCATCATGGTGGTCGCTTTTGACTCGGACGCCATCCTGCCAGCATTCCAGAGCGCGGCGGACGCGGGCGTGAAAATGCTGTCATATGACGTTCTCGTTGAGCATCCCGATGCACTCTATGTAACCTTCGACAATGTGGGCGTAGGCCGCCTGATGGCCAAGGAAATCCTCAAAGCCAAGCCCGAGGGCGACTACGCCTTTATCAAGGGCGACAAGGGTGATCCAAACGCCACCTTCCTGTTCGAAGGCATCATGGAAGTGCTGAAGGAGAACATGGACGCAGGCAAGATCAAGAATGTCTGCGAAACATTTACAGACAGTTGGAAGCCTGACAATGCCCAGAAGAACATGGAACAGTGCCTGACCTCGGTTAACAACAAGGTTGATGCGGTCGTTTCTGAAAATGACGGCATGGCCGGCGGCGTCGTTGCCGCTCTTGAAGCCCAGGGCCTCGCAGGAACCGTTCCAGTGTCAGGCCAGGACGGCGACCATGCCGCTCTGAACCGTGTAGCTCTCGGCACCCAGACCGTTTCGGTGTGGAAAGACGCCCGTGTCCTCGGCAAGCGTGCGGCAGAAGCCGCCGTGGCTATTGCTGAAGGCACCGATCCGACCACACTTGAAGGCGTTGCCAAGTTCAGTGGTGGCCACAAGGGTGTGGAGGTCAATGCTATCTTGATCCCGCCGAACCCGATCACCAAAGCCAACCTCGGCGACGTCATTGACGGTGGCTGGGTTGCCAAGGACAAGGTGTGCGCCGGCGTCGCGGCGGGGTCCGTCGCGGCCTGCAACTGATCCACTTGCCAAGCTTCGAGGATTGACACATCATGACCGCGTCACATCGAAAGAAGTGACGTGGTACTGTTTATGGGGAGGGCCGCGTAATGCGGCCGTTTCGGCGATCGCCTGAATTCATGGGGAGGCAAGCAATGTCGGCACCAGCGGTTCAAACAGAAGGTCCGGCAATAAGCGAAGAGAGCTCCATCCGGCAGTTTTTCCGTGCCACGGAAATCGATACCCGCATGCTGGGCATGGTGGGTGCGCTGCTGGTGATCTGGTTCGGATTCGAGATTGCCAGCGCGGCCATCAGGCCGGGTGAAGGCCTGCTTGGCGGAAATTTCCTGTCAGCGCGCAACTTGTGGATTCTGCTAGTGCAGACTTCGTCGATCGCCGTGATGACGACCGGAATGGTGCTGATCATCGTCATGCGTCAGATCGACCTTTCTGTAGGCTCGATCCTCGGCTTCACCGCCGTGTGCATCGCTTACATGCAGGTTTTCATATTTGGACCTTCGTTCGGCATTGGCCACCCGATGATCTGGATCATCACCCTCATATTGGGTCTCGCCATCGGTGCCGGCATCGGTGCCTTCCACGGTGCGCTCATCGCATATGCCGGAATTCCCTCGTTCATCGTGACTCTGGGCGGACTCATCGTCTGGCGTGGGGCGGCTTGGTATGTGATCAAGGGCGAAACGGTCGCGCCCATGGACAAGACGTTCAAACTGATTGGCGGCGGCTTTTCAGGCACCACCTCCGGTTCCATCGGCTGGACTGCAAGCTGGACCCTTGGCCTAATCGCCTGCGTCGCAGTCGTCGCTGGCATTTTTAACGACCGCCGCCAGCGCCAGCGCTTCAAATTCCCGCTGCGCCCGATGTGGGCGGAATATTTCCTCGGGTCTGCGGGTTGCCTTTTGGCGCTGGGTACCACTTGGCTGGTCAACTCCTATTATTGGCCCAAGGGCGTGGTCGACCGTTATGTTGCAGAAACTGGCATCACCGTGCCGCCTGAGGGTCTCAACATTCCCTTTGGCTACTCGGTTCCTGTGCTGATTGCGTTGGGCATCGGCCTTGCCATGACCTTCATGGCAACTCGCACGCGATTTGGCCGTTACATTTATGCAACCGGCGGAAACCCGGAAGCAGCAGAACTCGCCGGTATCAACACCAAACGTCTGACGATGATGATCTTCGCGCTGATGGGTGCGCTCGCAGCTGTCTCCGCCTGCATCTCCTCGGCGCGCCTCGACTCGGCCACCAATGGGCTGGGCCAGTTCGACGAACTCTATGTTATTGCAGCGGCAGTGATCGGCGGCACGTCGCTGGC
>CAZAMS010000180.1:0-7563 GCA_964486305.1 uncultured Aestuariivirga sp. | reverse complement strand
CAAGTCCTTCATACGATGCCACGCGCGTGGTCTGGAATGGCATGATTGACCGCCGTCCGGCATTAATCGCGCGCTGCCGGAATGCTGCCGATGTTGCGGCTTCGGTCAGTTTCGCTAGGGATCATGGTCTTGCCATCGCTGTTCGTTCGGGCGGACATAATGTGGCGGGTTATGCGGTTTGTGACGGCGGGCTGATGATTGACCTGTCCCTCATGAATGGGGTGCGCGTGGCCTCCGGACTTGATCTCGCCAACATCGAAGGCGGTGCCACATGGGGCGACGTTGATGCGGCGACCACGCCCTTCAACCGCGCCACTCCGGGCGGCCTGATTTCGGCCACGGGCGTGGCAGGCCTCACTCTTTCGGGCGGCATTGGCTGGTTGCGCGGCAGGCATGGCTTGAGTTGTGACAATTTGCTTGCTGCCGATGTTATCACTGCCGACGGGGCGCTGATCCACACCAGTGAAACCGAAAATACTGAACTGCTCTGGGCCCTGCGCGGCGGCGGGGGTAATTTTGGCGTGGTTGTAAGCTTCGAATTCAAATTGAATCAGATTGAGCCTGAACTCATGTTTTGCGGGCCCGCCTATCCTGAAGAGCGGGCCAATGAAATCATCCCCCTGTGGCGTGACTTTATGAAGACGGCTCCTGACGGGCTCAGCGGGCTTGCCGAATTCTCGACGGTGCCGCAGGACCCCTCGATTCCTGAAAACGCCTGGGGCCGCCGCGTTGTGGCCCTTGCCCATGTCTATGATGGACCGGCGGAAGAGGGCGAGCGCGTGGTTCAACCCTTGCGCAGTTTTGGCGAACCGCTGGTTGATTTCAGTGGCCGCATGCCCTATCGCACGATCCAGACGCTCTACGACGGGCTTTTTCCCAAGGGCCGCGACCGCTGCTATTGGAAGTCCACCTATCTCAAGGGCCTCGACGACGATTTGATCCGTGAGATTACGTTGCGCATGGCGCAGCGCCCTTCCGAAATGAGCTTTGCCTCCATCTGGAAATTCGGAGGCGTGGTGCAGCGCGTGGCCGCCGAGGCATCCGCTTTCGGTGACCGCTCCATGCCCTTCATGCTGAGTCTCGATGCAATCTGGTCCAACGCCTCAGATGATGGCGCGAATATTGGCTGGGTCCGCAAGTTCTGGGATGACATGCAGCGCCATTCGACGGGTCGGCTCTATCTCAACTTCCCCGGACATGGAGAAGGAACAAATCTCGTGCGTGATGCCTTTGGCGCGGAGGCCTATGGGCGGCTTCAGAAGGTGAAGCGCAAATATGATCCGCAAAATTTGTTCCGCATGAACCAGAATATTCTGCCGGTTTGAATGTATCAACTCGCTCCATGCACGAAAGATTTGGACTCAAAGCAGAACGAAGCCTGACCGAATCGCTGACTCACGCTGGATTCATTTTATGTTCTTATGTGATTCCTGCGATTCGCGGGCCGCTGATTCTGTGTTGGCCCGGATCCAGAGCCGGAGGTGGCAAAAAATTCAGCTTTTGCTTTAAGGATTGTTTCATCGTGCTAACAAAGGGTAAAGCCCATCAAGCGAATTGGAGATTTCCTGTTAACGAAGCGTTCTGGTTTGAGAACAGAACGAGGGCGAATCGCGGATTGTCATATTTTCATGGTTTGTTCACACAAAATGTGGTGGCTGTTGCGCTGTCAACCACTAGAATTCTATTGTGTTGTAGAGGCTTAGGCAGATTTTTTGATGGGGCCATTAACCAGACTGTCTTAAAGCGGGACGGGAGAACTTATTGGAAATTATCGGTGTTCTGCTTGACCGGCGCTGGCTCTCCGCTTATAGAAGCGCCAACCGAGC
Source organism: uncultured Aestuariivirga sp. (assembly GCA_964486305.1). Classification (GTDB taxonomy): domain Bacteria; phylum Pseudomonadota; class Alphaproteobacteria; order Rhizobiales; family Aestuariivirgaceae; genus Aestuariivirga. Next base: position 5,737 of record CAZAMS010000180.1, on the reverse strand, counting down.
CGGACCCCTCAAGGTCTGGCCTCATTTATATTGGAGTTACGTATCATGGCTCGAGTTTGCGAGTTGACAGGCAAGAACCCACTGGCAGGCAACAACGTCAGCCATGCCAACAACAAGGTCAGGCGGCGCTTTTTGCCGAACCTGTGCAATGTCAGCCTGATCAGCGATGCCATGGGGCTCACCTATCGTTTCCGCGTCAGCGCCAATGCGCTCAAGACGGTTGAACATCGCGGCGGGCTTGATGCTTTCCTCTTGAAGGCAGACACCAGCGAACTTTCGGCCAAGGTGCGCAAGCTCAAGAGCTCTATTGCCAAGAAGCTGGAAGAAAAAGCTGCTGCCTGATCGTTTCAAGTCTCCAGATTTGCACAAGCCGCTCCAAAATGGGCGGCTTTTGTCTTAGGTTCAGGCCATGAGCAAGCCTCCAAAGCGGCATTCACCGACGGCGATGCGTGACGGCGAGCCGATTGTTCATCCTTCCGCTGTTTTGCGGAATGCGAAGCTTGGGCGTTTTACCGAAATCAAGGAACGCGTGGCGTTTTCAGATTCTGAACTCGGTGACTACTCCTATGTCGAGCGCCATGCAGAAGTGATTTATGCGCGGATTGGAAAATTCTGCGCCATTGCCGCGAATGCGCGGATCAACGCACTTGAACATCCCCTGGAGCGGGTGAGCCAGCACAAAATTACCTACCGGGCCAATGAGTATTTTCTGGGTGCCAAGCTTGACAGCGAATTTCGCGCGCGGCGGCAGGGGCAACAGGTTGAGATTGGCCATGACGCCTGGATTGGGCATGGGGCCATTGTGAAGCCGGGAGTGAAGATTGGCCACGGGGCTGTTGTGGCGGCGGGCGCCATCGTGACGCATGAAGTGCAGGCTTATGAGATTGTCGCAGGGGTTCCGGCGAAATTTATGCGCTGGCGGTTTGAGCCGAAGATCAGTGAACGGATTATTTCCCTTGCCTGGTGGGACTGGAGCCATGACAAGCTTGCGCAAGCAGCTGAGGACATGAGGCTGCTGCCGGTTGAGGAATTTCTGGAGAAGTGGGAAGGCTAGAGTTTCGCTTGACGATAAAATACGAGGGTGGGTTCGCCCTTGTAAGTTGTTTGCAGCTTTTCTACGAAACCGATTTTTTCAGCAACGCGAATTGAGGCGGTATTTTCAGGTGCAATCATGCAAGCTGTTTCTTTTTCGCCGAAATGAGCATCGCCCCAGGCAGCAATCGCGGTCAATGCTTCTGTCGCATAGCCTTTGCCATGGGCGGACTTTTTGAGAATCCAACCCAGCTCGGGTCGCCCCTCAAGCGGCGGATCCATGTCGCGGTGGAAATCGGCAAAACCCATTTCGCCGACGAAGGCGGCAGTTGCCCGTTCTTCCACTACCCAATAGCCGTAACCAAGCAGGGTCCAGTGGCCGATATACCGGAGCAGCCGGCTCCAGGATTCTTCGCGCGTTGACGGGCGGCCAGTGATGTAGCGATAGACATCGGGTTCGGTCCACATGGCGTGGAGGGCTTCAAAATCCTCAAGGGTGTGCCCACGCAGGATCAGGCGATGAGTTTCGATGCGCTCTATGGCAGTCATGGTGTATAGGCAAATTGCAGCAGAAGAGTTCTCTGCACATCGGTCTTGAAATTGTTGTCTGAAAGAATATTGACGCGAAGCTCACCGTTTCGCTCGCACACCGCAAGGCCTTCCATATTGTCGATGGAGTAGAAGGGTGCCCGCACATCAAGGAGTGTTTCGGGCTGGATGGTCTTCCCCTGCTTGATCGCACTTGCGGGAAAACGGCTCATGGCCATGCCGGGCAAAGTCACGAGACTGTAGCTGCGCTGCAGGACCAAGATATCGCCATTTGGAAGGAGGGCAATGTCGGTGATCTCATAGCTTTCAAGTTGTTTGATGGAGAAGGCGATGCTGCGTTTGCCATTCCAAGCCCAGGCTTTCGTATCCCCCTGGGTGTCGAGATTGGTTTCGGCGACGGCGATATAATAACCCTTGAGCGCGCCACTGGTGAAATAGCCCACTGATTCAAGCTCACCGTTCCGCTGGCCCCGCACAATATCTTTGGGCGGATTGAGATTCTGGAATTTGGCCGTCATTCCTTTGCCGCTGAGATCATAGGCTCCCACGCGGGTGCGGGATTCAAAGCCCACAATGGTTTTTCCATTTGGCCCAGCGGCGATTGCCTCGGCATCACCCCAGGGTTTGCTTGGCGGCGGTTTTCCCTGGTCATCGAGAATAGGGGAAATCGAGGCGGAGGTTAGGTCCGAAGGAATATCATTCGTGTAGGTAATATTGGCCGTAATCCAGCGGCCCGCATCACTCACGGCGCGAAAAGACGTGCATTCGTCAGCCATGATCAGGCCCGACAGGCCACCGAATTTCTCATTTGAACTCGTGAGCTCGATCCCGCCGCGCCAGGTCAACGAACCAAAGCTTGTGGCATTTGTGAGAAGCGCGAAGCGACTGAGGCTGGAGGAGGTAATTGCCAATGGCTCGGCTGAGGCAGTTGCTGCGGCAAGACCAAGCAGAAATCCCAGTGAACGTGAAAAGGTTCTCACGCGCGGGCACGCCGGCGTGGTGTGGGGGCTGAGCGCTTGTCCTGGGGGCCGTTTTCTTCAAAGAGCTCGGCCAATTTCTCGGTCATGGCACCACCCAATTCTTCCGCGTCGATGATGGTCACGGCGCGCTTGTAATAGCGCGTCACATCATGGCCGATGCCGATGGCGATAAGCTCAATGGGGGACTTGCCTTCGATATCGGCAATCACCTGGCGCAGGTGCCGTTCGAGATAGTTTCCGGAATTGACCGAGAGGGTTGAATCATCAACCGGCGCGCCATCGGAAATCACCATGAGAATACGGCGCTGTTCCGAGCGCGCCAGCAGGCGGTTGTGGGCCCAGATCAGGGCTTCGCCATCGATGTTCTCTTTCAACAAACCTTCACGCATCATGAGGCCGAGATTGCGCCTGGCGCGCCGCCAGGGCTGATCGGCGGATTTGTAGATGATGTGGCGCAAATCATTGAGGCGGCCCGGATTTGCTGGCTTTCCGGCGCCCAGCCATTTTTCGCGGGCCTGTCCGCCTTTCCAGGCCTTGGTGGTGAAGCCCAGAATTTCAACCTTCACGCCGCAGCGCTCTAAAGTTCTGGCCAGGATATCAGCGCAGGTCGCGGCAACCGTTATGGGACGGCCACGCATGGAGCCGGAATTATCCAGAAGCAGCGTCACCACCGTATCGCGGAATTTGGTATCCTGTTCCACTTTGAAGGAAAGCGGATGCATGGGATCAATGACAATGCGCACAAGGCGGGCCGTGTTGAGCACGCCTTCTTCGAGATCGAAATCCCATGAACGATTCTGCTGGGCCATGAGGCGGCGCTGCAAACGATTGGCAAGGCGCGCGACGACGCCCTGCAAGTTGGACAATTGCTTGTCGAGATAATTGCGCAGCCGCGTCAGTTCCTCGGTGTCACACAGGTCCTCGGCTGCAATTTCCTCGTCAAACTGATTTGTGTGAACCTTATAGAAGTTTTCATTGGAGAGCGATGAGAAGGGAAGCTGGGGGCGCCAAGGCTCTTCGCCATCGTCCTGTTCCTCACCCTCCATGTCATCGGGGGTGTCGTCCACATCCATCTGCTGCGAATCCATTTCGGAGGCGTCGGTATCGCCTTCGGACTCCTGCAGCTCTTCGGCGGCCGATTGCTGGCTTTCCTGCTCTTCGCCATCCGGCGTTTCCTGACGTTCACCGGAATCGGGGTCGGGTTCGTCCTGATCGTTCATTTCATCGGATTGATCGGGATCATCGCCAAGCTCATCGGCCATATCGAGGGCTGCGATGATATCACGGGAGGCGCGGGCAAATTCCGTCTGATCGTGAATGGCGTTGCCAAGGCTGCTGAGTCGTGTCGCTGCCTTTTCCTCAATCCATGGACGCCAGAGATCAACGTAGAGTTTGGCATTGGCAGGTGGTGCTTCACCGGTCAGGCGTTCACGCACCATGAGGCCTACTGCTTCTTCCAAAGGCGTATCCTTGCGGTTGCTGGACCGATTGACCACCGCCTTGGCAAAACGGTCTTCCAGGACAGCATTCAGGTTTTGCGCCATGCCCGGCATGGCATTGGCACCGAGCGCCTCAATTCGTGCCTGTTCAACAGCTTCGAATACGGCACGGGCGTTCTTTCCTTCAGGCCGATATTTGCTGTGAATCTGGTCCGAGTGATTGGAAAGCCTCAGCGCGAAGCTATCGGAGAGCCCCCGGGTGATGGCAATATCTTTGGGCGTGAACTGATTGGTGACTTGGGGCAGCTTGGCCTTGTTGCCGGAAAGCGCAGGCACTTCATTGCCGAAGCTCACGGTGAGTTCCGGATCGTCGGCAATGGTCTTCATCGCGGTGCTTAGAACCCGCTTGAATTCCTCTGCTCTGCCTTCACGGGTCTCTGCCATTGGCGCATGTGTCTTCAGGCGATGGCCACATGGGCGGAAGACTCAGGCAATTCCTCACCAAAGCAGCGCTGATAGAACTCGGCCACAATGGGGCGCTCCAACTCATCGCATTTATTCAGGAAGGTGAGCCGGAAGGCAAAGCCGAGATCGCCAAATATGTCGGCGTTCTGCGCCCAGGTGATTACGGTTCTGGGGCTCATCACGGTTGAAACATCGCCCTGCATGAAGGCATTACGGGTCAGGTCCGCAATGCGCACCATGTTAGCGATGGTCTTCCTGCCCTTTTCCGTGTCGTAGTTCTTACACTTGGCCAGCACGATGCCGGTTTCCTGGGCGTGGGGCAGGTAGTTCAAGGCAGAGACAATGGACCAGCGATCCATCTGGGCCTGATTGATTTGCTGGGTGCCATGATAGAGACCGGTGGTATCACCGAGGCCTACGGTGTTCGCCGTTGAAAAAAGGCGAAACGCCTTGTGGGGGCGAATGACTTTCGACTGGTCGAGCAGGGTGAGCTTACCGGAGGATTCCAGAATGCGCTGGATGACAAACATCACGTCGGGGCGGCCCGCATCATACTCGTCGAAGACGAGCGCCACGTTGCGCTGATAGGCCCAGGGCAGAATGCCTTCGCGGAATTCGGTGATCTGCTTGCCATCCTGCAGCACGATGGCATCCTTGCCGATGAGATCAATGCGGCTGATGTGGATATCGAGATTGATGCGGATGCAGGGCCAATTGAGGCGAGCCGCAACCTGCTCGATATGGGTTGACTTGCCGGTGCCATGGTAGCCGGTGATCATCACGCGGCGGTTGAAGGCAAAGCCGGCCAGGATCGCAAGCGTGGTATCGCGATTGAAGAGATAGTCTTCATCGAGATCAGGCACATGTTCGGTTGCCGTGGCATAGGACGGCACGATCATGTTTGATTCAAAGCCAAAGAGCTGGCTGACCGATGCGGTCGCATCGGGCATTCCGTGGGCTTCACCATTTGCCATAATATTCATCTGTTCATTCTTCTCTTCCGAGCGTGCCATGGAATGCTCTGGGTTCTAAACGGTTGCAGCGAGCGCGGCAAGTTCCGGGCTTAAGCAAACTAGCAGAAACCGCTGGCCCGCAATGTGTCGTAGGCATGGATCACCGCTTTCAGGGTGTCTTCGTTCTCGCGTGAGCCGCCGTTGGCGTCGGGATGGAGACGTTTAACCAGGGTCTTGTATTGCGCCTTGGCCTTTTCCGCCGTGGCACCTTCGTCCAACCCCAGGGTGTTCAATGCCTTGATTTCATTTTTGCGCAGGC
>CAZAMS010000179.1:0-5791 GCA_964486305.1 uncultured Aestuariivirga sp. | reverse complement strand
GAAATATTTTGAAGGTACCGTGCATGCCCACGTGACCATTGAGAAGCAGCGCTTCAGTTTTCAAACCGATTGCAGTCTGCACTTGGCGACCGGACTCGTTTTGCAGGCCCATGGCACGGCAGCGGATGCTTTTCCAAGTTTTGATGCGGCAGCCCAGCATCTAGAAAAGCAGTTGAAGCGTTACAAGCAGCGCCTGAAGGACCATCACAAGGAACGCCGCGAACCCGTGCGCCAGTCCGAAGCCGCAAGCTATGTCATTCAGGCGGGTGATGAGGAGGGCGAGGAACCCCGCGATCTCAATCCCGTGGTTATTGCCGAATCATTTACGAGTGTGCCGGAACTATCTGTTGGAGAAGCCGTAATGCAGCTTGAAATTTCCAGTGTCCCCTTCGTGCTTTTCAGGAACAGCAAGGGTGGTCAGACGAATGTTGTGTATCGGCGGAGCGACGGAAACATCGGCTGGGTTGATCCCCGGCCTGCTGCGTAAGTGGAAGAGTAAAAGATGACAAATCTCGCAGATATTATTGATGCCCGCGCCGTATTGCCAAGCGTGAAGGCGCAGGGCAAGAAGCAGCTGCTGCAGGATCTCTCGCAAGCCATGGCAAAATTTGTGGCCGTTGATCACCGCATTATTTTTGAAACCCTGCTCACCCGCGAAAAGCTGGGCTCAACCGGAATTGGCCAGGGTATTGCCATTCCCCACGGAAAGATTTCCGCCATCAATCGCGTCTATGGCCTGTTTGCCCGGTTGAGTTCGCCCATTGCCTATGACTCACTCGATGGCCAGCCCGTCGATCTGGTTTTTGTTCTGCTGGCGCCCGATCATGCGGGCGCTGATCATCTCAAGGCATTGGCGCGCATTTCACGCCTGCTGCGGGAAAATGATACGATTGCCAAACTGCGCGGCACCGACACGGCCGAAGGCCTCTACTCAATCCTCACCGAACCCTCAGCTGCCGCCTCTGCCGCTTAACTGCTTCAATGCAAACTTATCGGAATCAGCTCGTGTTCAACGGCACTGCCCTCAGCCGCTTCCCGGGTTCCCGAAATCGAAATCGGCGAGCCATTGGCGTTGAACAGGCAGAAGAGCTTGGCATCAGGCGCAACCCGCGCCTGCGGGCCGACCAGGCGGATGACGTCGCGGCCTTCAATTTCACGAATGTAGGACAGCGCACCATTGCCGAGCTGTGCGAGCTCTTCCAGGCTCAGCTCCAGGGCTTGCTTGTCTTTGCTGGTGTTCATGATCCCGCTCCTTAATCTCTATACGACGGATAACACTGCTTGGTTCCGGTCTCCTTAAGTTAATAATTAAAAGACCGTTTACAAGGGTGGCATCGGTCACATCCATGCCATCGGCCAGCACAAAGGCCCGCTGGAACTGCCGCCCGGCAATACCCCGGTGCAGGTAATCCCGGGCGCCATCTTCTTTTGTCCGTCCCCGGATATTCAGTTGGTTGTCCCCGATGGTAATTTCGAGGTCCTGGCGCCGGAAACCGGCAACCGCAATGGTGATGCGCAAAACCTCGCTGCGGCCATCCGTTTGGGGCAATCTTTCAATATTGTAAGGTGGATAGCCTTCACCGGAGGTCTTGAGGGCCCGCTCAAGGAGGCGGTCCAGATCATCAAACCCCAGCAAAAGGGGCGAAGAAAACATGGAGATCCTGCTCATTTAACCCGTGCCCTTGTGCAAGCGGCCCAAGGCATGTTGCGGCAAAGGCCTGCCCCGGGCCCGATCCGGGGTTGCACGACTTTGCCGATAACAACATGCCCCACGAATGTCACGGCCCATCTGGCACCGTGGCTTGATTGCTAATATGAGTGTGCCGAGGGGTTCATTCAAGGGATGGTCATGGCAGGTGTTTTGGATCGTGTTGCGCTGGTGACCGGGGCTGGAAGTGCGGAAGGCATTGGCTTTGCCACAGCAAAAGCCTTGGCCGCAGCAGGGGCCCGGGTGGCGCTGACCTCGACGACAAGGCGCATCTTTGAACGGTTCGAAACCCTTGGCGCAGGCCACGTCGCATTTACCGCCGATCTGACCAGCGCCAAAGAGACGGATGAACTGATCCGCGCCGTAAACGCCAGGTTCGGGCGTATCGATATTGTTGTCAACAATGCCGGCATGGTTCAGCAGGGCACCGAATTCAAGAGTTCCAGGATTGAGAAAATCACCGACGAGGATTGGCAGCGCCACTTGACACTGAATGTCACGACCGCCTTCAACGTCATCCGCGCGGTCCTCCCCCTCATGCAGAACCGGGAGTTTGGGCGGATTGTGAATGTGTCTTCGGTGACTGGCCCGCTTGTCGTCAACCCCCGTTCGGCAGGCTATTCCTCGGCCAAGGCCGCCATGACCGGCCTCACGCGCACAACGGCAATCGAAAACGCCAGTCGAAATATCACCTGTAACGCCGTGTTGCCGGGTTGGATCGAAACGGCCTCATCCAGCAAAGAGGAAATTCTGGCAGGCAAAGCCACACCCACGAAACGGCCTGGCTCACCTTCTGAAGTGGCAGCGGCCTGCCTGTTCCTGGCCAGTGAAGAGGCAAGCTACATCAACGGCGCCATGCTCGTGGTCGATGGTGGAAATTCCATCGTTGAGTACAAGGGAGCAGGCGATGACTGGTATTGATGACTGGTCCGGCAAAACTGTTCTCATCGCAGGCGGCAGCGGCGGCATCGGCCGCACAACGGCACAAGAGTTTGAGAGTGCTGGCGCAAATATTGCCATTGCTGACATCGCAATAGAAGATGTGCCGTCGCATTATCTCACCATCAAGAGTGACATCACAAAAGTTTCCGACTGCGCCGGCATGATTTCCAAAACGATTGGGCGTTTTGGCAGGCTCGACCTCCTCGTCAATGCGGCGGGCGTATGGGTGGAAGGCGAAAGCTCTGAAATGTCGGAGGTCCATTGGGATCGCACCATCGACATCAATTTGAAGGGAACCTTCTTCGCCTGCCGCTATGCCATTCCGGAACTGGAAAAAACCGGAGGCCAGATCATCAACATCGCCTCCGATGCCGGGCTGATGGGCAGTGCCGGTGCGGCAATTTACTGCGCCTCAAATGGCGGCGTTGTGTTGCTCACCAAAGCACTGGCATTGGAGCTCGCCCCAAAAGGCATTCGTGTGAATGCCATTTGCCCCTGCGATGTGGAAACGCCCATGCTGGAATTTCAGGCCCGGGAATTTGGTGGCGGCAATCCCGATGCTTACCTTGCCAGGTTGAAATCCATCTATCCGCAAGGCGCGCGCCAGCGCTTCGCAAAACCTTCAGAAATCGCCACTTTTATCTTTGCCATTGCCTCGCCCAGATTGGCGCCGATAACGGGCGCTGCACTTCCCATAGACTTTGGGACAACCGCCGGAAGGTGATAGCTCGCCACTTGCAAATGACAGGGATTTGGCGTCAATTGCCCTCAAGGCTTGATCAGCCGGTCAAAAAAAATCAGGGAGATATATATGATCAAGAAATTACTCGCAACCGCTGCATTGACAGCAATGATGGCGGTTTCCGCATTCGCCGCCGACGACAAGCCAGCCGTCGTGTTCGACATTGGCGGCAAGTTCGACAAATCCTTCAATGAAAGCATGTTCAACGGCTCTGAAAAGTTCAAGGCCGAATCCGGCACGGCTTACGGCGAATTTGAGATCGCCAATGAAGCCCAGCGCGAACAGGCCATCCGCAACTTTGCCGACCAAGGCTATAGCCCGATCATCGCTGCGGGTTTTGCCCAGGCCGCTGCGGTGGAAAAAGTCGCCAAGGAATATCCCGATCTCAAGTTTGCCATTGTCGACATGGTGGTTGATCTGCCAAATGTGCAATCCATCGTGTTCAAGGAGCAGGAAGGCTCTTACCTCGTCGGCATGATGGCGGCGATGGCCTCCAAATCCGGCAAGGTTGGCTTTGTGGGCGGCATGGACATTCCGTTGATCCGCCGTTTTGGCTGCGGCTATGTGCAGGGTGTGAAAGCCGCCAAGGCCGATGCCACGGTGTTCCAGAACATGACCGGTGACACCGGCGCTGCCTGGAACGATCCGGTCAAGGGTGGTGAAATCACCAAGGGCCAGATGTCGCAAGGTGCCGATGTTGTGTTCGCTGCCGCTGGCGGCACGGGCCTCGGTGTTCTGCAGGCTGCTGCTGATGGTGGTGCATTGTCCATTGGTGTTGACGCCAACCAGAACCATCTCCATCCCGGCAAGGTTCTAACCTCCATGCTCAAGCGCGTGGATGTCGCCGTTTACAACGTGATGAAGTCCGGCAAGGACGGCTCATTCAAGGGCGGCATCCAGGAACTCGGCCTCGCTGAAGATGGTGTTGGTTATGCCATGGATGATAACAACAAGGCCCTCGTGACGCCTGAAATGACAGCTGCCGTTGAAAAAGCCAAGGCCGACATCATTGCGGGCACCGTCAAAGTCCACGACTACATGGCAGACAACAAGTGCCCGGTTGAATAACACGCAATTGCCCTCTCCCGTGCTTTGCATGGGAGAGGGTGCCCGATAGGGCGGGTGAGGGCCCTCATCCGGCCTTCGGCCACCTTGTCTCCCATCCTCGACGGGAGAAGGCGCAGCGGTGAAAGATTCTCCAGAACCATGACCTCAGCCATTGACCTCATCGATATCGACAAACGCTTTGGTGCTGTTCACGCCAACAAGGACGTGACCCTGTCGATTGGGCAAGGCTCGATCTACGGCATCATCGGTGAAAATGGCGCGGGCAAATCCACCCTGATGTCGATCCTCTTCGGCTTTTATGCCGCCGACAAGGGCGAAATTAAAATCAAGGGCCAGCCCGTTAAAATCAAATCATCGTCGGACGCCATCAGCCACGGAATTGGCATGGTGCACCAGCACTTCATGCTGGTTGATCCCTTTACGGTTCTTGAAAATGTTGTGCTGGGCGCCGAGGGCGGAAAGCTGATTGGACCGGCCCTTGCCAAGGCGCGGGAAGAATTGACGCGGCTGGCGCGCGACTATGAGCTTGAGGTTGATCCCGATGCCATCGTCGGTGACTTGCCCGTGGGCCTGCAACAGCGTGTCGAAATTCTAAAAGCGCTGTTCAAAGGCGCTGAGACCCTGATCCTTGATGAGCCTACGGGCGTGCTGACACCCGATGAAGCCGATCATCTGTTCCGCATTCTGGGCCAGCTTCGCGACCAGGGCAAAACCGTTATCCTTATTACCCACAAACTGCGCGAGATCATGGCCATCACCGACCAGGTATCAGTCATGCGCCGCGGCGAATTGGTGGGGACGAAAGAAACCAAACATACTTCCGTTGAGGAGCTCGCGGAATTGATGGTGGGCCGCCGCGTGTTGCTGCGCGTGAAAAAAATCAAGGCCAAGCCCGGCCAGGTGGTTCTCGAAGTAAACAATCTTACCTGGCGCGACCGCAAAGGCACTCCCCGCGTCGATAATGTTTCCTTCAATGTGCGCGCCGGTGAAATCGTTGGCATTGCAGGTGTCTCCGGTAACGGCCAATCGGAACTTCTTGATCTTATCGCGGGCATTGCCAAGCCTACGTCTGGCGAGATCATCTTCGAAGGCAAGAACATTGGCATTTTGGGCGATCCCCAGCATCTGCGTAAAGAGGGCGTGGCCCATGTGCCTGAAGACCGCCAGCATCGCGGGCTCATTTCATCTTTTGATGCGTCGGAATCCAGCATCCTGGGCTGGCACTATGATGATGCATTGGGCAAAGGCTTCAGGCTTGACCGCGAGGCTGTTGTTGCCCGCAGCAAAAAAGAGCTGCTGGAATTTGAAGTGCGCCTCGCCGACCCGCTTCT
>CAZAMS010000178.1:0-7295 GCA_964486305.1 uncultured Aestuariivirga sp. | reverse complement strand
CTGCCTTTGTAATGGGGCATGTCGAAGGCAAGTATTTCCACATCGGGTCCAGCAAGCTTTGAAAGCTGGCGGAGGCCTTCCTGATTGGTGCGGTAGCCGATGCCGGCGAGCAATGTGTGACGGTCGACCCACACGAGATCGCCGCCTTCAAGAAGGCCGGGTGCTGAAATTTCGCCAATAACGGGGAAGCCCAGGGATTCGAGATGGGTGCCATTGATCATGGGTTCCAGTCTGCGGGCGGGCTTGCCCATGTGAGGACGCACAAGACCCCGGGGTGTGACGATCAGGGCATCATGGGTGTAGAGGGAATCGAGGGTCAGGCCATCGCCTTCAGGTAGCCTGATGACGTCGGCTCCGGTCTTGCTGAGGATTGCCTCAACCTGGGTGAATTCCCGCTTTGCGGAGGTGAGATCAGGCCTCGAATGATAGTTGAGCTTTCGCCATTCGGCATCAATTCTGGCATCGCTGTGAAAGGCCACATCAGGAGTGCGGAGTGCCACCTTTTTGAGTTGTCCCCAATTGTTGAAACTGCCGAAATCATAGGTCATTTTCGCCTGATCCTGAAAATATAGAGCTCCCCATCCTTCCCGTTTGTGAGGAGATCATGGTTCTGCTCGTTGCAAAAGTGCGGCATGTCTATGGCCGACATGGGGTCGCTGGCAAGCACCTTCAGGACATGGCCGGATTGCATGGACTCCAGGCGCTTCCGCGCTTTCAGCACTGGCAAGGGGCAGAGAAGCCCCGTAAGGTCGATGAGCTCTTCGAAATCAACGTCAGACATGGTTATTGTATAGGCCTAAATCACAGGAATGGGAGCCACCCCTTGCCACAACTTTTGTCAAGAGCGCCATTTGTGGGACGGACCAAGAAACTGCTGCTCAGCGCGGATCGCGAGAGGAGTTTGGAAAAAGCGGAAGTGGCCCGCCTTGAACTGCTATTTTCAGGCATCGAGGGCGATTTTCACGGAGGGCTGACACGAAAATCGGATGTGCGCACGATCAAGCAGTATCCACGGGATACGGACATTCGCAATGTCAGGCAGCTTACTCTTGTTTCAGAAGAGGAGCTGATCGACATTGCAAAGCTCATGGGTATTCCCGAAATGAAAGCGGAATGGCTGGGGGCAAATATTGTGACCTCGGGAATTCCTGATTTGACGATGCTGACACCTTCAATGCGCATGCAGTTTCCATCGGGTGCAACCATTGTGGTGGATATGGAAAATTTTCCCTGCCGCCAGGTGGCTGATGTGGTTGCACAACACTATCCTGAGCCAAAAGCAGGCCTTGTAGCTTCTGCCATACATAAGCGAGGGCTGACTGCCTGGGTCGAGCGCGAAGGCGTTATCACTGCGGGTGATGAAATAGTTCTGTGGGTGCCGCAGCAGCGGCTCTATGCCCACATGGGCCCATGACGATCATTGGCGCCATTATCGCGGGCGGACATTCCAGCCGCATGGGGGGCCGCGAGAAAGCTTTTCTTGAACTGGATTCCAAGCCTGTCATTTTGCATGTGATTGAGAAGTTTGAACCCCAGGTCGATCAGCTTGTTATCAATGCAAATGGCGAGCCTGCGAGGTTTGTGGAATTTGGCCTGGACGTCGTTCCGGATGTGCTGAAGCATTTGACGACGCCGCTCGCGGGTATTCATGCAGCACTTCAATTTGCGAAAGATATTGGTGGGGATGTTTTGGTGACAGTGCCTTCTGACACACCATTCCTGCCTTTTGATCTTGCCACAAAGCTCTTGGAAAATACCATGGCTAGCGGTGCTGCTATTGCTGCTTCCGGGGGCCAGGAGCACTACATCATCGGGGCATGGAAAACGGAATTGCTGGATGATCTTGGGCGTGCCATTGCGAAGGACGGTTTGTTCCTCGTCAAGGATTGGGCCCACAGAGCATTGGCGCAAAAGGTGGAATGGCCGGTTGAAGCCCATGATCCTTTCTTCAATGTGAATACGCCCGAGGATTTGCTTCGGGCACAACAAATATTGAAGACTTCCCCATGAAACAAAAAATCATCGGCGTGGCGGGGTTTAAGAACGCGGGCAAAACGACACTGGTTGAGAAACTGGTGGTTGATCTCACCGCCCGTGGGTTTCGCATTTCCACGGTCAAGCACGCCCATCACTCCTTCGACATAGACCATGAGGGACGCGACAGTTTCAGGCACCGCAAGGCGGGGGCCACGGAAGTGGCCGTTGTCTCGAGCGGACGCTGGGCCCTTATTCACGAGTTACGAAACGAAGCGGAACCCTACCTCGAAGATATCCTTACGAAGCTGGCACCCTGCGATCTCGTCATCGTTGAAGGCTATAAACGCGACGCCCACGACAAGATCGAAGTCCGCAATCTCAGCCTTGATCATCCGCCGCTTGCTGGCGACGATCCGACGATTGTGGCCATTGCGGCCACGGGAGCCATCGCGGGTTCACCGGTTCCTGCCTTTGACCGGGACGATGTTACGGCCCTCAGTTCCTTCATTATCAGCCACATGGGACTTGCCAAGAGATAGTCCTTGTGTCGGAATCCGCCCTGCCCCCGTCGCTCCACTTCACGTCTGTTGAATTTCTCTCACTAATGTGGCCAAAATTCAGTTTCCAGGTCCAAAGGATTTCCCATGAAAACGCAGGCGCGGGTGGTTGTTATTGGTGGCGGCGTGGTTGGCGTCTCGACGCTCTATCACCTCGCCAAAAAGGGCTGGAGCGATGTTGTGCTGGTTGAGCGCAAGGAACTTACCTCCGGTTCAACCTGGCACGCGGCGGGCCTCCTGCCGCTGTTCAACCTGTCTTATTCGGTGGGCCAGATTCATAAATATTCGGTCAAGCTCTATGGCGAGCTTGAAGCGGAAACGGGCCAGCATGTGGGCTTCAGCAAGGTCTCCAACATCCGCGTGGCACGCACCAAGGACCGCTGGGACGAATTCATGTATTACGCCGGCATTGCCGAAACCATTGGCGTCAAGGTCAAGAAGCTCACGCCGCAGCAATTGAAGGAGCTTTGGCCGTTGTGTGAGATCGATGGAATCATCGGTGCCATCCAGCATCCCGACGATGGCTATATCCAACCCGCTGATTTGACCCAGGCGCTGGCCAAGGGTGCGCGCAGCCGAGGCGCTGAAATTTATCGCAACACCACGGTGACTGCCATTGAACAATTGCCTTCCGGCGAATGGTTGGTGAAAACCGACAAGGGCGACATTACCTGTGAGCATGTTGTTTCATGCTCAGGAAATTTTGCGCGCAAGACGGGTGCCATGGTGGGGCTCGATATTCCGGTCATTCCGGTTGAGCACCAATATATCGTCACCGAACCATCACCATTGATCAGGGAACGTCAGGCCAAGGGCCTGCCAGAGATGGGCGTGCTGCGCGAGGCTGATTCATCCTGGTATTTGCGCGAGGAGAACGGCGGTTTTGTTCTTGGCATTTATGAGAAGGGCGCGCCCTGCTGCTACATGGATGGCCCATCGGAGCAGAGCGAGTATGAACTGTTCCAGGGCGAGCTTGAGCGTCTGGAGCCATATATCGAAACGGCAATTGCGCGGGTTCCGGCCTTCGGAGAATTGGGGATCAAGAAAGTTTACAATGGCGCCATTGCCTATACGCCCGATGGTTCACCGATCATTGGTCCGGCCTGGGACCGGAAAAATTTCTGGCTGAACGAGGGTCATTCCTTTGGCGTAACCGCAGCTGGCGGTGCGGGCTGGCAATTGGCGGAATGGATAGTGGATGGCGAGCCCACCATTGACATGATGGGTGTCGATCCGCGCCGCTTTGGCCCCTATGCCTCGAAGGGCTATCTCAAGGAAAAGAATGAAGAGGCTTACGCCAATGTCTTCACCATGCATTATCCGGAAGAGGAGCGTGCCGCCGCTCGCCCCTTGAAGCGCACGCCGTGCTATGACCGGATGAAGGATTTGGGCGCGGTTTTCGGCTCCGTATACGGCTGGGAGCGGCCGGGCTGGTTTGCGCCCAAGGGCTATGCGCTATCGGAAAAAGACCTGAACAGGCCGGATGTGCTGCTCAATCATAATCATGCCGCTCCAACGGATGACGGGCGCATCGTTGAGAAGTGGTCCTTCCGTCGTTCCAACGCATTCCGCTTTGTCGGCGAAGAGTGCCGCAATGTTATGGACAATGTCGCCCTGCAAGACATGTCGGCGTTCGCCAAGATGGAAGTGTCAGGTCCTGGCGCGCGGGAATGGCTGGATTCAATCCTTGCCAACCGCATTCCGAAAAAGATGGGGCGCATTGCGCTCTGTCATCTCCTGACGAAGCTAGGTGGAGTTCGGGCAGAGTTCACGATTTATGAATGGGCGCCGGGCCGCTTCTATCTCGTGTCGGCTGGCGCTTTTGAGCGCCATGACCATGACACGCTTTACAAGCTGCTGCCTAAAGACGGTTCGGTGAAACTCAGCGCAATCACAACTAGGCTTGGTGTTCTCGTGTTGGCCGGTCCAAACGCGCGGAAAGTTCTGCAGAAGCTTACAACGACGGATCTCTCCAACGGGGCTTTCCCTTGGCTTTCCGGGCAGGCCATATCGGTTGGGCACACAAGCTGTCATGCGCTGCGTGTAAACTTTGTGGGTGAGCTGGGCTTTGAGTTCCATCATCCCATTGAGCAGCAGGTTGCGTTGTTTGATCTGCTCATGGAAGCGGGTGAGGAATTTGGCATCAGGCCCTATGGCATCAAGGCGATGTCGTCGCTTTCCATTTAAAAGAGCTATCGCCTGGTTCCGCGTGAACTCTCCATCGAGTATTCCGCTTTCGAGTCGGGCCTTGATCGCTTTGTGCATCCGAACAAGGGGCAATTCCTTGGCCGCGATGCGCTGGTTGCTGGCCGCGAAAAGGGCCTGAACTGGAATTTTGTGACCATGGAAGTCCATGGCGTGACCGATGCGGATTCAGATACGCGGGGCTCCGAGCCGATTTATTCCAAGGGCAAGCTTGTGGGCCGTGCCACCAATGGCGGTTTTGGCTGGCGGGTGAACAAGTCATTGGCGCTTGGCATGGTGAAGCCTGAATTTGCAACTCTGGACACTGAGCTGGAAATCAAAATCCTCGATAAAATGTTCAAGGCTAGTGTTATCCCGGAAAGCCCTTATGATGCAGACAATCTGAAGTTGCGCGCTTGATTCTTTAAGTCGTTATCTTTCAACATTCCATGCGCGCGTTTTGACGTTGGCTAGACTTGATCGGCGGCGAGGGCAATATTGGGGACATCTGAACAAAGTTACGGATCTGGCGTATTCTTTGTGTTTGTTGCCACTCTGGGGTGGAGCCTGTCTGGCATTTTTGTTCGTTTGATGCCGGGACTTGACGGCTGGCAGCTCAACTGCTGGCGCGGTTACTGGATGGCCGTTGCCCTGCTGATTTATCTCGTGGCCGTTTATGGCCGCGGCACTCTCCGGAAATTTGCTGAAATACCCCGACTGGCAATGCTCGCTTCAGCCCTTTTCTTTGCCCTGGGTTCGACGCTTTATGTGTCGTCTCTCACGATGGTCAGTACGGCTACGGTGTCCGTCATTGGGGCTACCTCACCCTTGTTTGCGGCACTCCTTAGCCCGTGGGTCACAGGTGAAAGGCCAGGCCTTGAAGCGTGGGCTGCAGCTGGACTTGCCCTCCTTGGTGTGGGTGTTATTGCCTGGGATGGGCTTGAGGCTGGCCGCTCGCTGGGCTTGTTTCTCTCCATCTGTGTTCCCATGGCCTTCGCCGGGCAGACCCTGGCGCTACGACGATACCGCAATGTGGATATGGTTCCGGCCATTTGCCTTGGCGGAATCCTGTCGTTTTTCATTGCGGGATTTTTGGGGTTTACGGCGGGGCACGCGGGCGGCGGTTTCAATATTGGCCTGCGTGAAGTTCTACTACTGGCGGCCATGGGCACGCTCCAGCTCGCCATTCCCTTGGTCTTCTATATCAAGGGCGCCCGCTCGGTTCCCGCTGTAACGCTCACCCTGATCGCCATGCTGGATGCTGTCATCAATCCGCTGTGGCCGTGGATCTTTGTGGGCGAGAACCCGGGACAAGCCGCCTATGTTGGCGGCAGCATTATCATAGGGGCGGTATTGATCAGCGTTTTCGGGCGCAAATTCATCAATTCAAAATTCACTACGACGGGCCTCAATACTAGTGAGAAACCGGCTTGATCGCGCCCGATAGCGCAGTCATATTCCAACAAAATTCATGATTTGAGGAATTTCTTTGCCACGCAGGACTGCAACGCTGACCGGTTTTACGGCGGTCCTGATGTGGGCGGTTTTGGCGCTGTTTACGACAGCATCAGGCAGCGTTCCGCCCTTTCAGCTCGCGGCCATGAGCTTCTTCATTGGCGGGCTCATGGGCGCTGTGACGTGGCCCTTCCGGCCTGCAGCACTCGCCGCACTCAGACACCAGGATTGGCGGCTCTGGGCCCTGGGTATTGCCAGTCTTTTTGGCTACCACTTCATTTATTTTACGGCGATCGGAAATGCACCGCCGGTTGAGGTCAGTCTTATCGCTTATCTGTGGCCGCTTTTCCTGGTGGTTTTCTCGGCATTTTTGCCCGGCGAAAAATTAAGCGCCCACCACATTCTGGGCGTTGTATTGGGAATGATTGGTGCAGCGCTGGTCATCTCGAAGGGACAAGGATTTGCCTTGAGCGAGGGGCTCAAACTGGGTCATGTTCTGGCGCTTCCCTGCGCGGTTATCTGGGCGGGTTACTCGGTCCTGGCGCGGCGCTTTGGCCACGTTCCAACTGATGTGGTGTCAGGATTTTGCCTGGCTGCAGCACTCTTGTCATTTTGCTCCCATCTTGTTTTTGAGCAAACGATATGGCCGCAAAATACTGTCGAATGGCTGGCCGTTGCGGGCCTCGGCCTCCTGCCGCTCGGTGCCGCGTTTTATACATGGGACTTCGGATTGAAGCATGGTGACATCATGGTTCTCGGCGCCGCGTCCTATGCGGCCCCCCTGCTTTCGACACTTGTCCTGTTGTCGTTTGGATATGCGCAATTCCACTGGTCCATAGCAGCGGCGTGCTTGCTCATTACTGGCGGTGCGGTGATTGCGGCCAAAGACATGATTTTCAAAAAGAACTGAGCAATGATCAGAAATTATTCTTGCGGATTCTGAGTTCGGCAAACACTTCGGCGTCGGTTGCCGTTTCGAGGTTCAGGTATTTTCTGATCTCGGGGCTGGCGCAACGCATGAAGGGATTGGTCTTAAGCTCATCGCCAATGGTCGATGGGCAGGTCATTTCGCCCCTGGCGCGCTGGCCGGAAACGACGGTGGCGCGCTGTTGCAGGGCACGA
>CAZAMS010000177.1:0-1879 GCA_964486305.1 uncultured Aestuariivirga sp. | reverse complement strand
ACTACAAGATTGTGACCGCACTGGTGGTGGATCCCGGTCCCGAGAATTGGACTGACCTGATCCCTCACCGGGAAGGTCGCCTGATCGTCGGCACCATCGTTCTCAAGAACTGGCTCATCCGCATGGAGCGTGAGAATGCGCTGCCGCATATCGTGGTGCGCGAAATGAAAACGGGAGAAGAACACAGCATTGCCTTCGATGAAGAGGCCTACTCGCTGGGCTTTGGCGAGATGCGGGAATACGACACGGATATTCTGCGTTTCACCTATTCGTCGATGACCACGCCTTCGCAGGTTTATGATTACAACATGCGGGACCGCAGCCGCGATTTGCGCAAGACGCAGGAGGTGCCGAGCGGGCACGAGCCTTCCGATTATGTGACACGGCGCGTGCAGGCCACCGCCCATGATGGCGAGCTTATTCCGGTTACGCTGCTTTACAAAAAATCCGCGGCGCTTGATGGCACAGCGCCGCTCTGGCTTTATGGCTACGGTTCCTATGGCATCAGCATTCCGGCGGGCTTCAATACAAATATTCTGTCGCTGGTTGACCGTGGCTTTATCTATGCCATTGCCCATATTCGTGGCGGCCAGGAAAAGGGGCGGCGTTGGTACAAGAGAGGCAAGCTCGAACATAAAACCAACAGCTTCCGTGATTTCATTTCCTGTGCCGAACATCTGATCAAGCTGGGTCTTACGACCAGGGGCAATATCGTGGCGCAGGGCGGAAGTGCGGGTGGCATGCTGATGGGGGCGGTTTCCAACATGGCACCGGAGCTGTTCAAGGGCATTGTGGCGGAGGTGCCTTTCGTTGATGTGCTCACCACCATGCTGGATGACACGCTTCCGCTCACCCCACCGGAATGGCCGGAATGGGGAAATCCGATCAAGGATAAAGCGGCGTATGAGAATATTGCGAGCTATTCTCCTTATGACCGGGTGGAAACCAAGGACTATCCCAATATTCTGGCAGTTGGCGGGTTGACCGATCCGCGCGTGACCTATTGGGAACCGGCGAAATGGGTGGCGCGGCTGCGTGAACTCAAGACCGACGGCAACCTTCTGCTGCTCAAGACCAATATGGGGGCCGGCCATGGCGGTGCATCCGGGCGGTTTGACCGCCTGAAAGAGGTGGCCTTTGTCTATGCCTTTGGGATGAAGGTTGCGGGGATGGCCTGATGCTGATCGATGCCGCCAAATCTTCGCTGCTGATCGTTGATGTGCAAGAACGGCTTCTGCCAGTGATGGCCGACAGCAATGGTGTTTTGAAGCAGTCAGCAATTCTGCTGAAAGCTGCGAAGGCACTGGATGTTCCCGTTGCGGTTTCTGAGCAATATCCCAAGGGGTTGGGCCATACCGTTGAGATTTTGATTCAAGACATTGGCAATGCGCCAGTATTCGAGAAAGCATCATTCTCCTGCTGGCGTGACGATGGCCTGCGCAAGCATTTTACCGCGCACCACGATGGCGGCCGGCCACAGGTGATCATTGCCGGGATTGAAGCCCATGTCTGCGTGGCGCAAACGGCGATTGACATGGCCCAGGCTGGGTTTGGGGTGTTCGTGGTGGCTGATGCGGTGTCTTCACGGGCCGAGGCCTCCGTGTCGCTGGCTCTCGCCCGCATGGAGCAGTTAGGCGTTGAGGTGGTCAACACGGAAATGGTTGTGTTTGAACTATTGGGCAAGGCTGGAACCCCGGAATTCAAGGTGCTGTCGGCACTGATCAAGTAATTCCACCCTTCTGTCATGTATGGACGGCCTCGACTTTGCAAGGTGCTTTTGGCTTGGATGGGGCGAAGAGAGGAGCGGTCATGTATACGGCCTCCGATTGCAGGTTTTATCTGCGGGCCAAGATGTGTTCCGCACGGCAGGTTCCGATCA
>CAZAMS010000176.1:0-4486 GCA_964486305.1 uncultured Aestuariivirga sp. | reverse complement strand
AACAACGGCTTCAAAAGAGCGAGGCATGACCCGCATTCTCGTCACCGGTGGTGCCGGATATATCGGCAGCCATACAGCCAAGCGCCTCTCGCACTACGGCATTGAAACGGCGGTATTTGACAATCTCAGCCGTGGCCACCGGGATTTTGTGAAGTGGGGGCCGCTGATCGAAGGAGACTTGCGCAATACCGCGCTGCTGCGGGAAACTTTGCGCTGGTTCAAGCCAGATGTCGTTCTTCATTTTGCCGCCTTTGCCTATGTGGGCGAATCCTTCAGCAATCCTGGCCTTTACTACGACAACAACGTCGGCGGCACCGTTGCGCTTCTGCAGGCCATGCATGAGGCCGGCATAGATAAGATTGTGCTGTCTTCAAGTTGTGCAACCTATGGCCAGCCTGATCATGTACCCATTACCGAAAACACTCCCCAGCGCCCGATTAACCCCTATGGCATGTCCAAATTGATGATGGAGCAAATTTGCGCCGATTTTGAAAGGGCCCATGGTCTTCGCTTTGTCCCTCTGCGCTATTTCAATGCCGCTGGCTGCGACCCCGATGGAGAAATTGGCGAGCGTCACGATCCCGAACCCCATCTCATTCCCCGGCTCTTCATGGCCCAGGACGGCGAGATAGTTGCCTTGGACATTATGGGAGACGACTATCCAACTGCCGATGGCACCTGTATTCGCGATTACATCCATGTCAATGATTTGGCTGAAGCCCATATAAAGGCGGCGCGCTATCTTCTGGAGGGCGCCTGCTCAGAGGCCTTCAATTTGGGAACGGGTCGCGGTGCGTCCGTGCGGGAAGTCATTGAGGCCGCTGCCAAGGTCACGGGGAAGGCTGTTCCTCATCGCATTGCGGCGCGCCGCAAAGGCGACCCAGCCATATTGGTGGCCGATGCCAGCAAAGCGCGCCGCATATTGAATTGGTCAGCAGGGAATTCGGATCTGGCACACGTGCTTGAGACCGCCTGGACTTGGCATAAGAAAGATCGCAGAAAATAAACGAGTTGCCGCGTTCGATTTAGGGGAAATGGGCAAGCACCATGCGTGTAATGCGTAATTTCTCAAGCCCGCAATTTAACAGCAGCCATCAATGATCCCCTGCTACAAATCTGTTGCCAAAACTTACGACGCCCGTCCCACGGCGTGTAACAGGCTGTAACGGGTTTAGACTCACTCGCGGCATGAGAAGTAACCTCCACGTGGGATGAGGGACTAAAGAAACCCTTATAATGCTGGCATTGGCGCAACTGGGCTTTCTTTCTTGCAACCGCAAATTCAATCCCATATAACGCGGCGCACGTGCCGTGCCCAGGTAGCTCAGTTGGTAGAGCAGCGGACTGAAAATCCGCGTGTCGGTGGTTCAATTCCGCCCCTGGGCACCATTCCTCCCAATTCAAAACAGAAGCACTGCCCGCTAGAATTTGTGTCCGGCGAGATAGGCCCTCACAGTGGCTTCGGTGCCTTTGCGCCATAGGGACCGCAGGGCATTTGTGAAGGCTTCGGCGAATACGGCCGATCTTGCGGTGTCGCCATAAATATCAGCCATGCCAAGCCAGGCATTGGGACTCGTCTTTGCTTCATGGGCAACGGACTGCAAACGGTCCCAACCCGGATCGTTGGCTTCAATGAGGGCGCCGCTTTCCGTGGTGCCGAAACAGTAGCGGCACCACAGCGCTGACTCCAGCGCGAGGCCCCTCACGCCTTTTCCGGCTTTCAGGCGATCGGCGATTGACGGCACGATGAATTTTGGCTGGCGGTTGGAGCCGTCGAGGCAGAGCCTGCGGACGGTATCGCCAATTTTCGGATTGGCAAAACGCCGCTCGACAAGCTTGAAGTAGTCACCAAGGTCGGTATCGGGGACGGGCGGCACGCAGGGAATAATTTCTTCTTTCGCAACCTTCTCCAGGAAGGCGCTCACCAGCGGATGTTCCATCGCTTCATGGACGAAATGGACATCCAGAAGGCCGGCGAGATAGCCGATCACCGCGTGGCCGCCGTTAAGGATGCGGATTTTCATGTGTTCGTAGGGGGCCACGTCTTTCACAAACGTCACGCCTACCTTTTCCAGCGCCGGACGGCCCGTGGTAAAATTGTCTTCAAGCACCCATTGCTTGAATTCTTCGCAGAAGACCGGCCAGGCATCTTCAATGCCGAACATTTCAGCGCAAATCCTGCGCTCGCGGTCACCGGTGGCCGGCGTGATGCGGTCCACCATGCCATTGGGAAATGCCACGTTCGCCGCGATCCAGTCAGCAAGTGCTGGATCGGCGAGCTTTGCCAGGCCAACAACGGCGTTGCGCGTGACCACGCCATTATGCGGTACATTATCGCAAGACATGACGGTGTAGGGCAGAATAGCGGCGGCGCGGCGCTTGGCCAGGCCTGCAACAATGAAGCCGAAAACTGTTGATGGGTCTTCCGGGTTCGCGGCATCCCTCACTATGGCAGGATGAGCCGGATTGAACTTGCCGGTGGCGGGATCGACAAAGTAACCGCCTTCCGTGATGGTGAGCGAGACGATGCGGATTTCACTGCTGCAAAGCCTTGCGATCATTCCCGCCTTGTCGCCGGGGGAAATGAAATCAAGCATCGGCCCGGTGATGTGGGCCGTGCTCAGGTCATTATCCTGTTCCACTACAGTTGTGAGATAGTCCTGTGCGGCAAGCTTTTGGCGTGTCGTCTCATCGGAAGGCATGACACCTGCGCCAACCAGGGCCCAATCATGATCAATGCCAAGATTGAAGAGATCATCGAGG
Source organism: uncultured Aestuariivirga sp. (assembly GCA_964486305.1). Taxonomy (GTDB): domain Bacteria; phylum Pseudomonadota; class Alphaproteobacteria; order Rhizobiales; family Aestuariivirgaceae; genus Aestuariivirga. Next base: position 1,723 of record CAZAMS010000176.1, on the reverse strand, counting down.
TAGACGGCCATGTGGGCGCGGTGGAAATTGCCGACGCCAAAATGGAAAATGCCGGGCGAGAGCGACGTGCGGGCATATTTGGGTTTAGCCACCTTGCCGTCAAGCGCGCCAAGCGCGGCGAGGGACAACTTCGTTGTCATTTTTTTATCCTTTTCATGGAGGAGGCTCAACTCATCCATTGCCCGCCATCCACGTTGAAGGTTTGCGCTACAACGTAGTCACTTTCGGACGAGGCCAGAAAAATGGCGCAGCCAACGAGATCTTCAGGTTTTCCCATTCGGCCATAGGGTACACCGGTGCCAACAAGGCGCTTTTTCTCGCCTTTGGGCAGGCCTTCATATTTCGCAAACAGGGCATCGACCTCATCCCACATGGGCGTGTCAACCACGCCGGGAGAGATTCCATTCACGTTGATCCTGTCCTTGATCAGCGCCAACCCCGCCGATTGCGTAATGCTGATGACCGCCGCTTTTGACGAACAGTAAGCAGCTACCAATGGCTCACCACGGCGCCCTGCCTGTGAGGCCATGTTGATGATTTTACCACCCCGCCCCCGCGCAATCATGCTTTTGGTTACGGCTTGCAGGGTAAAAAACAGGCCCTTCACGTTCACCGCATAAACAAGATCGAACTGCTTTTCGGTCACTTCGGTTAAGGGAGCCAGGTTGAATACGGCGGCATTGTTGATGAGGATGTCGATGCCGCCAGCCTTCTTTTCCATCTCAGCGACCATGGCGTTGATCGAGTCTTGTTTCGTCACGTCGAGTTTTACGGCGAAGGCATCGCCGCCAATGGCGCGTGCCGTTTCGGCGGCGGCATCGCCTTCTATGTCGGCGATGCAGACGCGGGCCCCTTCGCGCGCATAACCCTCAGCAAATGCCCGGCCAATGCCGCGCGCGCCACCGGTGATGACGGCAACTTTGCCCTTCAACCTCATTTGCGGATGGCCTTTCCATCCGTATCAAAGCGATGAATGCGGCTCTCATCTGGCGTCAGGAATATTTTGGCGCCCGTGGTGGCATCATATTCACCTTCGGCACGCACCGTCATCATGCCACACGGACCGGCATCGACGTGGAGGAACGTGTCAGCCCCCAAATGCTCGGCCAACCTGATTTTTGCCGTCCACGTGCCAGCCTTCTCGGAAATGCTGAGATGCTCGGGGCGGATGCCAATTGTCGTGGCGTTAAATTTTTTCGCTTCGCCACCCTGGATCAAATTCATTTTTGGCGAGCCGATAAAGCCAGCCACAAACAACGAGTCTGGCCTGTTATAGAGCTCAAGCGGAGACCCCACCTGTTCGATAACGCCCCGGTTCAAAACGACGATGCGGTCCGCCATGGTCATGGCTTCCACCTGGTCATGGGTCACATAAATCATGGTGGCACCCAGGTCCTTGTGCATCTGCATGATCTCAAGGCGCATGTTGACGCGCAAGGCCGCGTCAAGATTGGAGAGCGGCTCATCAAACAGGAAGCCTTCGGGATTGCGCACGATGGCGCGGCCAATGGCGACACGCTGGCGCTGGCCACCGGACAATTGCCGTGGCTTGCGGTCAAGATATTACGTGAGATTGAGCGTGGCCGCGGCCTTGGCCACTTTCGCTGCAATTTCACTTTTCGGCAGGCCAGCCATTTTCAGGCGGAAGGAAATGTTGCCCCGCACACTCATGTGGGGGTAGAGCGCATAGGACTGGAATACCATGGAGAGGCCGCGCTTTGAC
>CAZAMS010000175.1:0-10427 GCA_964486305.1 uncultured Aestuariivirga sp. | reverse complement strand
TTCTTCCGAGGCCGCAAGCCAGCCGCAGCGAAAGCCGGGCATGGCGTGGGATTTTGACAGGGACGAGACAACGATGGTGCGCTTTTCCAGGCGGGGCTCATCGAAGGGCGAGGCAAACACCGTGTTGCCATAGGTCATGGTGGCATAGACCTCATCAGAGATGATCCACAAGTCATGGCGCTCGCAGACGTCGCCGATCCGGGCAATGGCCTCGCGCGTGAGCACGGCCCCGGTGGGATTGCTTGGGGTGTTGAGCAGAAGGGCACGGGTTCTCGGCGTGATGGCGCGTTCAAGGTCGGCGGCTTTCAGATGGAAGCCATGATCGGGATCGACGGCAATGGGAACGGGAATTCCGCCCGCCGCTGCGATCACGCCTTCGTAGGTTGCGTAGTAGGGATCGGCCATCAACACTTCATCGTCCAGTTCAACGGTCGCCTGCATGGCCACGAACAGTGCTGTCTGCGTGCCCGGCAAAAAGATAAATTGATGGGTGCTGATCGGGCGGCCGGTACTCCTGGTGTATTGAGCCGAGAGACTGTTGAGGAGTTGGGCTTCGCCACGGCTGGCGGCATATTTGTAGCGGCCGGAGCGCATCTGGGTGTTCACCACGTCCATGATGGCGGTGGGCGGCGGGGCGTCGGGCTCGCCAATTGAGAGGAAGATCAGATTCTCGCCTGCGGCGGCGCGGCGCTTGCCCTCAATGTGAACGGCCCATTTATCGGAACCAAGGCCGCTCAGTCTTTGTGTGATGGATGCCAGTTTCATGGGCGCCCTTCTAGCCGAGGACTTATGCATCGTCGAGGGATGGACCGACCGTGCCGTCATGGGAGATATGCAAATAGGCTGCCTTCGAAAGTTCTTGAAAATCCTGCGTTGTTACGGCAAGAACCGGACAGGATTTGCCGTAAAGCGTTTCGGCCACGGCGGCACCGATGGCCAGATTGATATCGGGCTGCACCAGGATAACTCCGGCAGGTGCGGTGCCAAGCCGGATGGCTTCGGCAAGGCCTCCGGGCGCGCTGCCGGAACCCCGGCTTTCCAGCATCATGAGAATCTTGCCCTTGAGGCTTTGTCCCCTTTGCGGGTGGTGAATGTCGATAATCATTCCGTCGCGCGGATCAAAAGCGCCCCAGAAGCTCAAGGGCTCATCGAGAAGCAGAACCGGACCTTGCGCAATACCTGGATGGAGCACGGTCATGTCCGTAACCACAACGCGGGATCGCGCCAGACTTTGCCCCGCACGGCGCTTTCAACACATTCCTTCAAACTGCCAAAGCAAACCTCAACGCCCAGCATGCCCGGCGCGTAATAGGCCCATTTCGCCGCATTGGTCATGACCCGGCCCTTGAGGCCCTGAATCTTTGGTGAGTAATAGGTGCAGATATCGACGGGAATGGTGATGCCTGCTTCCTGCAATGTTTTGAGCCAGCCTTTGGCAATCAGCATTTCACGAATACCGCGGCTGGTGGAAATGTACGTAGTGGTTTTCACCTTACGTCCATCCAGTAGCTTCACCAGCTCTGCAAATTCGGAAAGTGAAAAATGCGGAGTGCCGAGGGCTACCGCATCAAGCGGGCCATCACCCGCCGTTGAAAGTTCGCGGTGAGCAGCTTCCAGATGTTCAGCCGTGATTTCAATTTTCCCGCCAGTCCTGAAAACGGATTTCAACGTGGGCGCTTCGGGTGTCACGCCTGCGACGTGCAGGAGTTCAACGCCACCTGAGGCGGCACTTGCGGCACACAGGGCTTTCAGCTGATCGCGCGTAGTTTCCTTTGGAAAGTTGGAAATGACGGGAATGCGGCGGCCTGCTTTGCGACCCACGACATGGCCGAGGAGATGGAAGAAAATGTCCTGCTGCATCCATTCATCGGGAATTGATACACAGGAAAAATGGATATCGGCCTTGCGGCCTTCATCGGTGTGAAGGCCTGCAAAGGGTGCAAGGCCGGTGATGGCGCAGGCCACATCGAGGTAGTCGCCATATTTATTGGTGCGGGCTCCGACAACCGAATTGTAAAAGGCCACCGCATTGGATTCCCCCACGGCGATGTGGTTGCCGAATTTTGGGCCGCCGGCGAGTTGGTAGGGCGCGCATGTCCAGGTGGGCTTGCAGCCGAGTCGTGCATACAACCCCATGAGTTCATGGGCGCCCCGCACCATTTCTGGATCGGAATGTTCGGGACGAAGGCCGCCATCATCGGGGCTGGCAACGCTGTTGTTTGTCCATGTCGGCACGGCCAGTTTTGCGCCATGATCGAGAAGAAAGGTCACAAAATCTAGGTGGGACCTTCCGGTGTAAAAGCAGGCATCGATATGGGCAAAGCTGATGGGGATCAGGCGAGGGGCCTGCATGATGCGAGCTGCCTGCTCCACCAGCTGCATGGCAAGCTGGTGGGCCTTGCCGTCACGCATTGGCCCCCTCATTGGCGACGCGGGTGAGGGTAACATAGTCGGTCTTGCCGGACCCGAGGAGTGGAATTTCCTTCAGGTGCACGAGGATTTTCGGGACCATGAGGTCCGAGGCCCCGCGGCTTTTCAGGCCTTCGGAAATGGCCGTGCGCTCGGGTAGTGCGATGGTCGTGAACAGGATGAGCTGTTCACCTTTCTTCGGGTCGGCAATGGCAACGACGGCAAAATTCTCACCGGGGAAAGCTTCCTGCAACTTTGTTTCAACGGCGGTCAGCGACACCATTTCGCCGGCAATTTTTGAAAAGCGTTTGGCCCGCCCCAGAATGGTGACGAAGCGGTGCTCATCAACTTCCACAATGTCGCCTGTATCGTACCAGCCCTCAGGCGGGGCCTCGATGACGCCGGGGTTATCGGCGCGCAAATAGCCCAGCATGACATTGGGGCCTTTCACAAACAGCCTGCCGCCGGAAGCAATGCCTTCGACGGGTTCGAGGCGATAGTCAATGCGGTCCATCAAGCGGCCCACGCTCCCTGACCGGTTGTGCATGGGCGTGTTGATTGCAATGACGGGTGAGCACTCGGTGGCGCCATAGCCTTCAAGAATACGGTGGCCGAATTTCTCCATCCAGATTTCGCGGGTTTCCGGTTTCACCCGTTCGGCACCGGCAACGATCAAACGCATGCTGAAGAAGTCATATGGGTTGGCGGTACGGGCATAGCCCATGAGGAACGTATCAGTGCCATAGAGTACGGTCGCATTCGTGTCGTAACAAAGTTCCGGCACAATCTTGTAATGCAGCGGCGAGGGATAGAAGAAACTGTAAACGCCTGACAGAACAGGCAACAGGGCTCCGCCCAACAGGCCAAAGGCATGAAACATGGGCATCGCGCTGAAAACAATGTCCTGGGCGCTGAAACCGATGCGCGCTGCGGCCTGCAACCGGTTTGCATTGAGATTGCGGTGCGAAAGAACAACGCCTTTGGGCACACCCTCCGAGCCGGAGGTAAAGAGCACGATTGCCGGGCCATCCGGGTCCTTGTTGGCCTTTGCCAACCTGAGCGCCAAGTGGGGAAAAAACCTGGCGAAGAGACCATAGAGTTTGTCACCCATGCCGATGGCTTCGCGCACGTCTTCGAGATAAATGATGGCGCAACTCCTGGCGAGGATGGCAAGATCGTTTTCCATTTCTGCAGCTTCGATGAATTTGCGCGAAGTGACGATGGTGGTGACCTGCGCCGCAGTGCAGGCCGCAGACATGTTGAGCGCACCCGTCGAGAAATTCAGCATGGCGGGCACGCGGCCAAAGGCCTGCAAGCCGAAGAGCGTGAGCAGGCCGCCAATGGCATTGGGCAGAAGCACGCCCACAAATTTCTGTTTGGGTGCGAGTTTCACGATTTTGCGCCCAAGGACGAAACTCCCCATGATCACGCGGTTATAAGCAATGGGCTTGCGCTGGATGTCTTCAACAATTTTGTGATTGCCGCCATGGGTGGCGCGGGCGTCAAGCAGGGATTCGAACAAGGTCTGCTCGGTGTTTGAGGTTGAGAACACCATGTCGGTCATAACGTCATAAAGCTTGTCGGCCTGATATTCGCGCAAGCGTGAGCCACGTAATTCGGCAGGGGCATCGAATTTCACCGGTGGCAGAAACGTGATTGTTATCTTTGGAAACCAGCGCTGGCGGAGCTTGCCGCGCATGCTGGAGAATTTCGAAAATTGCGTCCCGTCAATGCGCACCGGCAGGACCTTGGCATTGGCCATCTGGGCAATGGCACCGGGCCCCTCGTAAACCTTCATCAAGGCCCCAGTGACAGTTATGCGGCCCTCGGGGAAGATCACCACGCGCTTGCCCCTTTTAACGGCTTCGACGAGGGTGCGGAGAGACAGGGGATTGCCGGGATCAATGGGGGCCAGATCAAAAAGGGCAAAGGCGGGCTTCACCCACCAGCGCTTCGCCATATAAGTATCAATGGCAAAAGTTGAACGGTCGGGAAGAAAGGCCGACAGGAGGGGGCCATCCAGGAAAGACGTGTGATTGGCTACAATTACCGCCTTGCGGCCCGCCGCCTTGTAGTGCTCAAGGCCATTCACATCGACACGGTAGAGAAGGCGGAACAGTTGCCTGGCAAAATTCGCCATCACTTCCTGGGGCAGCAGAATGCAGCTCCAGATGGCCGCCACCGCATTGGCAAGGCCGAGGCACAGGAACAATCCCCTTGCCGAGATGTATCGCAAAAGGATGACAGAAATTACCGTGGCTGAAATCATGAAAATGGCGTTGATGACATTGTTGGCGGCAATCACGCGCGAGCGTTTGGGCGGCGAGGCGCGGGTTTGCATGATGGCATTGAGCGGCACGGCATAGATGCCGCCGAAAAAGGCGGTGAAAAACAGGCCAAAGACAACGCGCCAACTTGCCCAATCAGAAAAGAATACGCCGGCGCCGTTGAGCGCGGTCCCTGCAAACCTGGCGTTGACTTGGCCTGCCGAGAAGTAAAGATCGACCAAAAACACCGTTATCATTATGGCGGCCACGGGCACATATTTGGCCGACACCTCACCCTTCAGGAGGACATTTGTGAGAAGCGAGCCCAGGCCAATGCCAATGGTAAAGGTGGCAATGAAGGCATTGGCCACAACGTCATCGCCCAGCAAGACGTCCTTGGTGAAAACCGGAAACTGAACCAGCAAAACTGTGCCCAGAAACCAAAACCATGAGGCTCCAATGACGGCCCAGAACACATCGTGGCGCTCGCGGGTGTAGCCCAGGAGCTTTCCGGTTTGCCGGATGATGTTCCAGTCGATTTCGAGATCAGGCGTGGTCGATGGGGCGGGGGGCATGCGGGTTGCGGCATACCAGGCGATGAGAGAAAGGAGGACAAGAGCGCCGGAGAGAATTTGCCTTCCCCCGGTGTCGATCACCAGGAAGCCGCCGAACATGGTGCCGAGCAGGATGGTGACAAAGGTTCCCATCTCGATCATGGCATTGCCGCCGATGACCTCTTCACGTTTCAAATACTGTGGCAGTATCCCGTATTTGACGGGGCCGAAAAACGAAGCGAGGGTGCCGGCAAAAAACAGCACCATGAGATCGAGGTAGGGATTATCCAGCCACAGCGCGCCGGCGCCGAAAATCATGGCGCCGATTTCAACAAGCTTCACGCGCTGGGCAATAAAAGCCTTGTCGTACTTGTCGGCGAACTGGCCGGCGATGGCCGAGAAGAGGAAATAGGGGAGGATGAACAAGGCGGTTCCGGCCTGTACAAAAAGCGTGGCATTCCAGCCATGATTAACCGCGAGGTCAAAGGTGATGAGAATGGTTATGGCATTGCGCAAGCCGTTGTCGTTAAAGGCGCCGATTGCCTGGGCCACGAAGAGCGGCAGGAAGCGCCGGGTTGTGAGGAGGGAAAATTGGTTTACGTTTGCCATGAATTAAATCCTAGACAAAGAATATGTTCTTTTTATGTTCTCTGCGACTCATTCCTTCAATAAATGGCTGATCAGGCGGAAAGTATCCAGATGATTATTGCTGAGGTGACTGGCGCCAGCGCGTTTCAATTCATCCGAACGGCCGGGATTTATGCTGAAACCAATGAAATGAACGCCATTTGAGAGGCCCGCTTCCACATCATTGAGATTATCGCCCACGTAGACAATGCGGTGCGTTGGCAGGTTGATTGCGGCAATGGCGCGGGCCAGAATCTTGCGCTTGTGGCTGCCGCCTTCTGCTCCAAAGGCGTGGGCGGATACAAATTGCCAGAGATTTGCATGCTTCAAGCGTAGCTCCGCCGCGCTGAGGAGATTTGCGGTGGCAATACCGATTTGCAGTTTGCCTTGAAGATCTTCCAAAAGTTTATGGGCGCCGGGAATTGCGATGGTTTCAATGACGCCACTTTCCAGGCGCTGATGGAGAATGTTCAGATAGTCCGCAACGACTTCGGCTCGTTCGTGGTCTGCTATGCCGTGGCTTGAGAGGATTTCCGCGATGATATTTTCATCGTTGCGAACGGCATAAGAATTCCAGTCGCGGGACAGATTTTTCAGGCCGTAGCGGTTTTCAAATGGCACGAAGAAGGCATCTTCCTCGGCGCTTGTGAGTTCGAGCAAAACGCCATCGACATCAAGGATGACTGCCGCATCAGCCATTGACCATGGCGGGGGTCATTTCGATGAGCGTCGGGCCGTCAGCCGTGAGCGCTGACCTGATGGCAATTGCAAGTGCCTTAAGCGATGAAGGTTTTTCGGCAGTGCAGCCATAGGCCTTTGCCAGCATCTGGAAATCCGGGTTCTTCAGCGTTACAGCATTGGGCTGGATGCCAAAGTTCACCATGTTGTCGTAAATAGCGCCAAGGCTCTCGTTGTTCCACAGCAGAATGATGAGAGGCAACTTGTGTTCGACGGCCGTGCCAATCTCATTCAGCGTGTATTGCATGCCGTAGTCGCCAACCAGCACGGCGACAGGTGTCTCCGGCCTGCCGAATTTGGCGCCGATGCCGGCGGGAAGGCCGAAGCCGAGGGTTCCGAAGCCGACCGGGTGGAACCAGGTGTGGGGCTCGTAGACGGGGAATACCTCGTTGGCCACATAGGCGATCTGGGTCATGTCGGAGCAGATGATGGTTTGGCGCGGCAGGGCCTCGCGGATAACCTGCAGCGCCTTCAGGATGATCTGCCGGTTGGTATCGGAGACGACTCTGAAGAGTTCGTCCTTGGCGCTTTCGGCGATCTCCGATTTACCATTGCCGGAATGGCGGGCGAGCCCGGCGGCGATTGCCTCCAGCGTGGCCCTGGCATCGGCCTGAATGGCGATCTCGGCGGTGTGGGGCCGTGCCAGCGAATCGGCATCGATGTCGATGCGGATCAGATTGCGGTCGATCACCACCTCATCCCAGAAATCCGTTTCGGAAAGCTGTGAGCCCACGCACAGGATGGCGTCGGAGGAGCGGATGAAGTCGGGCGCTGCCGAGAGGCCAAGCTTGTAACCCATGCACAGGCGATGATCGGCGGGGACCGCGCCTTTGCCGGCGGTTGTGGTCAGAATGGGGGCCCCGAGCTTCTCGGCAATCGTCACGGCCGCGCTGCCGCCATCAAGTGCGCCGCCGCCAAGGATGATGATGGGCCGCCTGGCCTTGTTGAGCTTGGTGACGGCGGCATCGATCTGGTCGGCCTGCGGCAAGGCGCGCCGCGGCAATGGACGCGCATGCCAGCCATCACCAGCTGCGACCTTAAGCATGTCTAGGGGGATTTCGAGATAGGCGGGCCTTGGCCTCTGGCTGGCAAAATGGGCGAAGGCGCGAGCCAGCCCATCGCGTACGTCCTTCGGCGTGTAGGCGCGCATGTGGAGGGCAGTGACCGAGGCCGCGGCCGCGCGCTGATCGATCATCTCGTGAAGGCGGCCGCGACCTTGTGCGCTGTCGGCCATGTCCAGCGCCGAGGCGATCACCAGCACACTACTGGAATCGGACCAGGCCTGGCCGAGGGGTGTGAGGATGTTTAGAAGTCCGGGCCCCGTAATCGTGAAACACACGCCGGGTTTGCCTGTGGCCCGCGCATAGCCATCGGCCATGAAGCCTGCGCCCTGTTCGTGGCGCACCAGAACATGCTTGATTTTGGAGCGCGGCAGGGCGCGGTACATTTCCACATTGTGAACGCCGGGAATGCCGAAGATCGTGTCCACGCCATAAGCTTCGAGTAGGCCGACGAGGGCTTCGCCGGTTGAAAGTTCGGGGCGCGATGACATGTCTATGCTGCCTTTGAATTCTTGCTGGGATCGTTCACCGCATGGCATGCCACAAGGCTGGCATCGTGGGCAAGGAGGGCGGGGTTGAGCTTATCGCATATCTCAAATGCTATGGGGCAGCGGGGATGAAAGGTGCAGCCCGTTGGCGGGTTCAGGGGTGAGGGAAGCTCTCCTTTCAGCACAATGCGCTCACGCTTGCGCGTGGGATCAGGGGCTGGCGTGGCTGACAACAATGCCTTGGTATAGGGATGCTGCGGGTTTTTGAAAATGTTGTCGCGGGTTCCGTGCTCGACGACACGGCCCAGATACATCACCATCACCTCATCTGCGATGTGCTTCACTACGGAAAGGTCATGGCTGATGAACAGGTAGGCGAGGTTATGTTTTTCCTGAAGGTCGGCCAGGATATTCAAGACTTGCGCTTGAATTGAAATATCAAGGGCAGAGACCGGTTCGTCGAGCACCAGGATTTCGGGATCGAGCATGAGGGCGCGGGCAATGGCTATGCGCTGGCGCTGGCCGCCGGAAAACATGTGGGGGTAGCGGTCGTAGTGTTCCGGCCGCAGGCCAACGCTTGCCATCATGGCGCGGGCTCTTTCGCTGCGCTCCGCTTTTGGAATTTTGGTATTCACCAGCAGCGGCTCTTCGAGAATGTATCCGATCTTCTGGCGTGGGTTCAGGGAACCATAGGGATTTTGAAAAACGATTTGCACTTTCGGGCGCAAAGCCCGCAGCGTTGCATGGGTTGCGCCGACAATTTCATGGCCTGTGATGTTGAGCGTGCCGGAGGTTGGCAATTCGATCATGGTGACAAGCCGTGCGAGGGTGGATTTTCCGCAACCGGATTCACCAACGACAGCCAAAGTCTTGCCGCGCTCCAGCGTGAAGCTTGCACCGTCAACAGCTTTCAGGATGGAGGTTTCCTTGAAGGCCCCGCGCGAGACGCTGTAGTAGCGGGTGAGGTTTTGTGCATTCAGAACCTGGCTCATGCGGCAGCCTTTCCCAGGGGATAATGGCAGAGCGCGCCCTGGTTGAGGGCTGGTTCTGTTGATCGACACAAGTCAGTTGCATAACTGCAGCGGGGCGCAAAGAGGCAGCCTTTCGGCCTGTCAAATTGGCCCGGCACCACACCCGGAATTGAAGGCAGGCGGCGCGCGTTGGTGCGTTCAGGCAGGGCTGAGAGCAAGGCTGCGGTATAGGGGTGGCGCGGATTGGCAAAGAGTTTTGCGACAGGTTGTTCTTCAACTTTCTGGCCGGCATATTGCACGCTCACGCGCTCTGCCGTTTCAGCCACTACGCCCATGGAATGGGTGATGAGAACAAGGCCCATGCCGGTTTCCTTTTGCAGGCGCACAAGGAGTTCCAGGATTTGCGCCTGAATGGTGACATCGAGGGCGGTGGTTGGCTCATCGGCAATCAGGAGTTTTGGCTTGCAGGCCAGCGCCATGGCAATCATAACACGCTGGCTCATGCCGCCTGACAACTGGTGGGGAAACGTTGAGAGGCGGGTTTCAGGGGCGGGAATCCCCACTTCTTCGAGCAGTTCAATGGCACGCCTTCTTCGCGCTGGCTTGTCCATATCGAGATGGGTTTTGAGCGCCTCCATGAGCTGGAAACCGACGGTGAAGCAGGGGTTGAGGCTCGACATGGGCTCCTGAAAAATCATCGCCATGTCCTTGCCGGTGATTTTGCGGCGGTCGGCTGGCGTGATGTTCAAGAGGTCTCGCCCGTCGAATTCCATACGGTCCGCAGTGACTTTGGCGGTCCAGGGAAGCAGGCCCATGACGGCGAGCATGGACACGGACTTTCCCGACCCCGATTCACCCACGATGGCCAGCACCTCGCGGCTGTCCACCGCCATGGTCACATGGTCCACGGCGCGGAAGGCGCCGCTTGCGGTCTTGAATTCGACGGTCAGATTCTTGATGTCGAGCAGGGGCATGGCCGGTTCACTCTAATTTCATGTTAATCTTCTTGAGCTTGCATACGGGTCCGTTCTTCCTATATGTTGGCTTGAGAAGGTGATTGATCATGGCACAGTCCAAACCGCAATCTACAGGTTTCCAGAAGCCGGGCTCTGGCCCGCTTCCTGGCTATTGAGCGGCACTCCGAGCGAGTTGCGCAAGGAGCCGCGCGCTTCCTCTCCCGTAATCAGCACTGTTTTGATCTGCCAGACGTAATCCTCATAAATCCGGGCCTTGCGATCCTGTTCAAGTTCCTGATAGCGGCTTGAACGCAAATCCTCCACCAACTCGCGCAATTTAGACTCCTGCTTGTAGT
>CAZAMS010000174.1:0-1757 GCA_964486305.1 uncultured Aestuariivirga sp. | reverse complement strand
CGCTCAAGCTCACACGCTCTTCCTCGCCAAGCGAATAGAAATTCGAGGCTTCGTCCTTGACCCGCACATCATGGCCCGTGGCCGAGAGAATGCCGGAGGCCAGCGCCAGGGTTTTCGTCTGGTAGTAGAACAGCGTGTGGCCGCGGCGCTGCGCCTCCAGCATCATCGCAAAGGTGGAATCGCCCTTGATGTTGATCTTCTCGATGGGGTCCATCTGGACGGCGACATTGAGCGACATGATTCAGGCGTCTCCCGGAAAGGCATTCTCGATGTGATGCGGCAAAAGGTAGGGGCTCACCACCACGATGTCAAAACGGCAGAAATTGCTGTTGGATATCCTGTCGCGCGCCATCCAGAACCGCGCCGCCGCGGCAATGCGCCGGGACTGGGTTGTGGTAACGGCTTCAACGCCATGATGGCGCGAGCCCCGCGCCTTGACTTCAATGAAGGCGGTGACGTCGCGCCGCCGCATGATGAGATCAACCTCGCCCTGCGGCGTCTTGAAACGGTGGGCCAGCAGCCGGTAACCCTTCAGGCGCAGATACATCAGCGCGATGAGTTCGGCAAAATGGCCGCGGCTTTCGGCCATTTCACGTTTCCCGGTCATCCCTTGCGCGCCAGTATGCGTGAATAAATATCTTTCTTTGCGAGATCAAAGCGCTTGGCAATATCGGCCGCTGCCTTGGCCGCCGGCATGGATTTCAACGCGACATCGATGGCCGCTTCAATATCTTCGTCACTGGCCTGCACCGCATTTTGTTCCGGTGGCGCAATCACCAAAGTTATCTCGCCTTTGACCGACGGACGCGTGGAAAGAATGTCGCGAACTTCTGATGCCGTACCGCGCAGGACTTCTTCATGGAGCTTGGTGAGTTCACGGGACACGGCAACCCTGCGATTATTCAAAACAATCGCCACGTCGGCCAGCGCATCAACAATCCGGTGCGGTGATTCAAAGGCGATCAAGGTTGCCTTCACATTCATGAACTCGGTCAGAAGCTTTTTGCGCTCACCGGATTTGGTGGGAAGAAAACCAAAAAAGGCAAACCTGTCCGTGGGCAAGCCTGATAGCGCTAGTGCCATAAGCACGGCAGAGGCTCCGGGGATTGCGGTGACAGGAATGCCATTGGCAACACAGTCCGCCACCAGCCGGTAACCCGGATCAGACACCAGCGGCATGCCCGCATCGCTCACCAGCGCGATGGCCTGTCCTTCGCTCAAGGAACGCAGGATTGCGGGCCGTATTTTTGCAGCATTGTGCTCGTGATAGGCCATAAGCCTCGTGCGGATGCCGTAGCGTTCCAGAAGCTTGGCCGTGGTACGCGTATCCTCGCACAGAAGGATATCAACAGCGGCCATGGTGGCCAGAGCCCGCAGCGTGACATCGCCCAGATGGCCAATGGGCGTTGCCGTCACATAAAGCCCGGGGGCCAAATTTTCCGCCTCGAATAGGCTGGCACCTATGCTATAGCGTCGGGGGAGTGGTAGTGTTTGTGGCTTCATGAGTTTCCGTTGGGGTGGCGAGGTGCGTAGATTGACTGTAGCGCAACCGGTGTTGGGGCGGGAGTGCCGAAATCTGCTCGCCGTTTTCCTTGTCCTGCTCCTTGCAGGCTGCGGGGGCATGTCGCGCGTGGGCGATCTGTTCAGCGATGATCCTGAGTCCCAGCAAGCAGCGCCCCTACAAAACACCAATATAGCCCTGCTCCTGCCCCTCTCGGCCCCGGGCGAAACCCAGAACATCGCGCGCGCCCTGCAGC
>CAZAMS010000173.1:0-4004 GCA_964486305.1 uncultured Aestuariivirga sp. | reverse complement strand
CCGGCATTCTGGACAAGAACGGAAAGATAAGGGACTTGTCGAAAGTAATCCCCGATATCACGGGCGAAACGATTTCTCCCAAGGGCCTGGCCAAACTCAAGAAGCTCAAGCTCGAAACCCTGCCGCTTGTCCGCGGCACCCCGCGCATTGGCGCCTGCGTGGCAAATTCGCAGAAATTTGTGGCCATTGGCCTGAACTATTCGGACCATGCCGCCGAATCCGGACTGAAAGTGCCGCCGGAACCGGTGGTCTTCACCAAGCATGTGAGCTGCCTGTCGGGCCCCAATGATGACATCACCATTCCGCCAAAATCCCTGAAATCCGACTGGGAAGTGGAACTGGGCGTGATCATTGGCACCCGTGCCAAGAACATCAAAAAAGCCGATGCCCTGAAACATGTGGCGGGCTATTGCACCATCAATGACCTCTCGGAGCGTGAATTCCAGGTTGAACGTTCCGGCCAATGGACCAAGGGCAAATCCTACGACACCTTCGGCCCCATTGGCCCCTGGCTGGTGACGGCGGATGAAGTGAAAGACCCGCAAAACCTCCACCTCTGGCTCGAGCTTAATGGCAAGCGCGTGCAGGATGGCTCGACCGCAACCATGGTTTTCACCGTTGAGCATATCGTGGCCTATCTCTCGGAATTCTTCACCCTGATGCCTGGAGACATCATCACCACGGGCACGCCCCCCGGCGTCGGCATGGGCATGAAGCCGCCGCAATACCTGAAACCCGGCGACAAAATGCGCATCTGCGTCGATGGCCTGGGCGAGCAGAACCAGAAGGTTGTGCGCGATAAATAAGGGCGCTAGAAGCCCTCAACAACCGGGTTGAGAAAATGGCTTCCAGTGACAAGCAAAACCGCCCCAAGGCTCGTCTGGCCAAGGGTTTCCGCGACGTGGACGCGAATGAAATTCGCGGCCTCAAGCGCATGCTGCGGACGATTGAGGGCGTCTATGAAAATTACGGCTTTGAACCCGTGGAGCAGCCCTTCATTGAATATACCGAAGCATTGGGCAAATTCCTCCCCGATCAGGACCGGCCCAACGAAGGTGTGTTCTCCTTTCAGGACGACGATGAACAGTGGTTGAGCCTGCGTTATGATTTAACGGCACCGCTCGCCCGCTACGTCGCCGAGAACCAGCAGTTCCTGCCCACGCCTTTCAGGAGCTATCGTCAAGGCTGGGTCTTCCGCAACGAAAAACCCGGCCCCGGCCGCTACCGCCAATTCATGCAGTTCGATGCCGATACGGTGGGAAGCGCCTCTCCTGCCGCCGACGCCGAAGTCTGCATGATGGCTGCCGATACGATGGAAGCGCTAGGCATTCCGCGCGGGCATTATGTGGTGAGGATCAATAGTCGCAAGGTATTGGAGGGGGTCAAGAACTCTGTCGGAATATCTGATGAAAAATGGCTTACAGTTCTACGTGCAATCGATAAGCTTGATAGACTCAAAGTCGATGGTGTGCGCAAACTAATGGGCATGGGACGAATCGATGAGAGTGGTGATCGTACCGATGGCGCTGGACTTGATGAAGAAACGATAGAGCTTGCCTTGAAGTACACTGAGATCGCAGTACGTGATGGAAGCGTTTGGATGGAAAGACCCGCTCTCACTAAACTAGATGTTGGCGGTACGAACACTCAGTATATTTCATCGTGGAAAGCTCTCTTTCCACCTGAAGATTGCCCTAACGCAGCTTTTGACGAGCTCTCAGAAGTTGCTTCTCTGTGCGAGAGCGCTGGTTATGGACGTGATCGTATTTGCGTCGACTCGTCCGTCGTCCGAGGTCTCGAGTATTACACCGGCCCTGTCTTCGAATGCGAACTCCTGATGGAGACGAAGGACGAGAACGGTAAGCCCGTGCGCTTCGGTTCTGTTGGTGGCGGCGGGCGCTACGATGATCTCGTCGCGCGCTTTACCGGGCAATCGGTTCCAGCCACTGGATTTTCCATGGGCGTATCGCGGCTTTATTCCGCGCTGAAACTCTTGGGTAAAACCGAGGATAAGGAAACAACCGCGCCCGTGGTTGTTCTCGTCATGGACAAGGAACGCCAGGGCGATTACCAGAAGCTGGTGCAGCAGCTTCGAGCTGCGAATATTCGCGCCGAAATGTATGTCGGCACCGCAGGCATGAAGGCCCAAATGAAATATGCCGACAAGCGCGGCAGCCCACTTGTTGTCATTCAGGGTGGCGATGAAAAAGCCAAGGGTGAAGTGACGTTGAAGGATTTGGCCCTAGGCAGCCAACTCGCCAGCGGGGTTGAATCCCGCGAGGAATATGCAAGCCAGCGCCTGGCGCAGGTTTCAGTTCCGGAAGCTGATCTTGTAAAGGCCGTGAAGAAAATGCTGGAGCGGAAATGACACTCTCACCCATTATCCCCTTCTCCCCTCGAGGGAGAAGGTGGCGCAACGCGCCGGATGAGGGGGCTCTCGCTCGTGGAAACATCCCCTCACCCGTCTTGCGCCTTTGGCGCAATCCACCTTCTCCCTCAAGGGGAGAAGGGAAATAATGGCCGGTAAATCCAAAGCCGAGCGCGAGGCGCTGGAACTCCAGAATGCCGCTATTATGGCGGTGTTTGAGCGTGCCGGCTTTGATTTCATTGCCCCCGACATCATCCAGCCCGCCGATATTTTTCTGGAGCGTTCAGGCGAGGACATCCGCGCCCGGACATTTGTGTTCACCGATCCCTCCGGCGCTGAAATGTGCCTCCGCCCCGATCTCACGGTGCCGGCCTGCCGCTACCACTTGAGCCATGCGGATAAACCCGATGCGGAAGCGCGCTATTGCTATCTGGGTCCCGCTTTCCGTTTTCCGAATGAACATTTGAGCCCGCAGGAATTTCTGCAGGCGGGCCTTGAATGGTTTGCCGCACCCGATGCGGCAGCGGCGGAAGCGCGCGTTCTGAAACTGGCGATCAGCGCGCTTGAGGCAACAGGCCTCACGAAATTCCGTGTGACCCTCGGCGATCTCGGGCTCTTCTCTGCGCTCCTTGAAGATACACATATGCCCGTGCGCTGGCGCAACCGTTTGAAGCATCACTTCTGGCGGCCCCAAACCTTTCGCGAAGTGCTGGAAAGTTTCACCTCCAATCGCAGCGCGAAACGCACCAGCATTTCCGGACACATTGATAAGCTGGCAAGCAAAGCCGCAATTGAGCTTGTGGCTTTGGAGATGGAACAAAGAAATCTGCCGATTGTTGGTGGCAGGTCACTCGAAGAAATTGCCGCACGACTTGCTGACAAAGCAGCCGACCGGTCGGAGGCAGCCCTCGATCAAAAGAAAGCCGATGCCATTACCGGCTATCTCGATATTGTCGAGCGTGCCGATAATCTGGAAGGTCACCTGAACCGGATGGACTCGGGCCGCAACTTCAATGAGGCGCGGAAATATTTCCAAAAGCGTCTCGCGGAAATGGAGGAGCTGGGCCTGAACCCCAAGCGCTTCGAATTCAAGGCCACCTTTGGCCGCGAACTCGAATATTACACGGGCTTCGTATTCCAGATTGAAGTTGAAACACCTGAAGGCTTCGTCGCCGTGGCTGGCGGCGGGCGCTATGATAATCTGCTGTCAGACATGGGCTCACCAGTGACTGTCTCCGCCGTCGGCTGCGCCATTCATACGGAACGCCTGAAGGCGGTGCTGGCATGAATACACTCACCCTTGCCATTCCCTCCAAAGGCCGTCTGATGGATCAGGCGGCTGAAACGCTCGAAGCCGCAGGTCTCAGCATCGAGCGCCCAAGCACCGACCGCGGCTATCGTGGCCAGTTGAAAGGCATCGAGGATATTGAAGTCGCTTTCCTCTCGGCGGCGGAAATTGCCCAGAACCTGCGCGAAGGAAAAATTGATTTTGGCATCACCGGTGCGGACCTGCTCTGGGAAAAGTCCGCCCCTCAGGAAAATCTTGTATCGATATTGGCCCCGCTCGATTTCGGCTTTGCCAATGTTGTCGTGGCCGTGCCCGAATGCTGGTTGGATGTGGCCTCCATGGCCGATC
>CAZAMS010000172.1:0-4769 GCA_964486305.1 uncultured Aestuariivirga sp. | reverse complement strand
CAGCGAGGGCACTGCCGCATGGCTGCGCCAACTCGGCGCTGATGCAATTAACCTGGAAGGCGGATTCGTGGAATGGGAGACAGCAAAACTGCCCCTCGTCCCCGCTGCAAAAGTCCCTCCGCGTGACGCAGAGGACCGCACCATTTGGGTAACCCGCGCCAGGCCAAAGATCGACCGCATCGCCTGTCCCTGGCTGATCCGCCGCTTTGTTGATCCCTCGGCGGTATTTCTCTTCGTTGCGCCGCAGGAAGTCGCAGCCGTCGCTGACCGTTTCAACGCCACGGCCTTTGACATTGAAAACACTCATTGGAGCCACAGGGGCGAACTTTGCACCTTTGATGTAATGGTCGAGGAATTTGGCCTCGGCACGGAAGCACTCCTGCGCCTGGCCACTATCGTTCGCGCCGCCGATACGGCCCGGCTTGGTCTCTCACCCGAAGCGGCGGGCCTTCTCGCCGCATCCCTTGGTCTGTCACGCATGTATGCCGATGATCTCGAACAACTCAGTGCTGGCATGATGCTCTATGACGCGTTCTATCGCTGGTGCCGGGATGCAACGGACGAAACCCATAATTGGCCCACCAACAAGGCGAAGCCATGAGTGTTTCACCCACTTTCGCCGAAGCCACCAAAGTCTGGGCCCGCATCGGCTGCCTCTCTTTTGGTGGCCCGGCGGGCCAGATCGCCCTCATGCACCGCGAAATTGTGGAAGTGCACAAATGGCTCAGTGAACAGCAATATCTCTCGGCGTTAAACTTCTGCATGTTGTTGCCGGGACCTGAGGCCATGCAACTCGCCACCTATGCGGGCTGGCGCCTGCATGGCGTCAAAGGTGGCCTTATGGCGGGCCTTTTGTTTGTGCTGCCGGGAGCATGCGTTGTTCTGGCTCTTTCCATGCTTTATGCCGCCTTCGGCAATCTGCCGTGGATTGAAGCCATTTTCTTTGGCGTGAAAGCAGCCGTGCTGGCGATCGTCATTGAAGCCCTGCTGCGCGTGGCGCGCCGCGCCCTGAAAGGCAATATCGATTGGCTCATCGCCGGCATAGCTTTTCTCGCCCTCTATTGTTTTGACGTTCCCTTCCCCCTCATCATCATCGCCGCTGGCCTTATCGGATTTTTCCGAAGCAACACGGCAAACACTTCCCCATCAACCAAACGGCCGAGTTTTACTTCGCTCTTTTCAACAGTGGCAACGTGGGGTCTCATCTGGCTCATACCCTTAGGCCTGCTTGCCATCACTCTGGGCTCCAACCACGTGCTCACCAAAATCGGCATCTTCTTTTCGCAGCTGGCCGTAGTTACTTTTGGCGGCGCCTATGCGGTTCTCTCCTACATGGCCCAAGCCGCGGTAGAGCAACATCATTGGCTCACCGCACCTGAAATGATTGATGGTCTGGCCCTCGCCGAAACAACGCCCGGACCGCTCATTCTCGTCACTCAATTCGTGGGCTACCTCGCCGCATCGCGCGAAATGGGCAGCATCTGGGGCGGCCTTGCCGGTGCCATCATTACTCTCTGGATGACCTTTGCCCCCTGTTTCCTGTGGATTTTTGCGGGCGCTCCCTACATTGAACATATCGGCAAAATGCCCCGCCTGTCCGGCGCCCTGGCCGCAATTACCGCTGCTGTGGTGGGCGTAATTCTTAACCTTTCAGTCTGGTTCGGCCTGCACGTGCTCTTCAACAAGGTTAACCGGATGGAAGGCATCTTCAAGCCGTGGCTGCCCGAGTGGCAAACGCTGGACTGGGCCGCCCTGGCCATCAGCGTCATAGCCGCCCTTGCCCTGCTGCGCTTGCATCTCGGCATTCCAAAAACGCTGGCCCTTTGCGCCGCACTTGGCGTAATCTGGAAACTCGCGTTCCAAGGACTCGGATGACATGACAACTGCCTCTCCCCTCGTGGGCTTGCCCGCTGATACCTACGAAAATCACGGCTTCCTGTTTCACTCGCTGGGCGACAAATACGTGCGCGCCGTTGCCGAAGTTGCAAAATGCACGCCCCTGATGATTCCCGCCATGATCGATGCAGTTCATCTCGACGACTTGCTTGATCCCTTTGACGGAATCCTGATGACCGGCGCCGTATCCAATGTGCATCCGCCCCACTATGGCGAAGAGCCCACCGCCGATCATGAACCCTATGACCATGCGCGTGATGCCATGACCCTGAAACTCATTCGCGCCGTGGTTGATCGCGGCATTCCCCTGTTCTGCATTTGCCGCGGCTTTCAGGAACTGAATGTGGTCCTGGGCGGAAGCCTCGAAACGGAATTGCAGAAAGGCGAAGGCAGGCTTGACCACCGCGCGCCCCAGTCTCCCGACACGGATGTGCGCTACGGTCCGAAGCATGCGATCAAGATTACGCAGGGCGGCATGCTGGAGCGCATCATCGGCAAAAGCGAAATGATGGTGAACTCCATTCATCGCCAGGGTGTGAAGAGACTGGCGCCGGGCCTGAATGCGGAAGCCATAGCGCCCGATGGCATTATTGAAGCCGCTTCGGTCAAGGGCGCCAAAAGTTTTGCCTTCGGCACCCAATGGCACCCGGAATACAAGGTCGCGAGCAACCCGGACTCTGTAAAACTCTTCACAGCTTTCGGTGATGCCGTGCGCGCCCATAACAGGGACCGCGCCAGCACGACGTTCAACAAACAACGCTACGCCTGATCCACCCAGACTGGTTTTCCTAGTTTGTCATTCCGGCGAAAGCTCACATAATTTCTGTCACCCCGACGAAAGTCGGGACCCAGACTTTCCGCATGTTCGCTGGTTGCAAGTCTGGGTCCCGGCGTCCGCCGGGATGACAGGTTTAGGTTGATTCACTTTTCAATGAGCGTTGGGCACGGCTTCGCCGGGGGTGAAAACGGTTATGCCGTTTCCGGGGCAGAGAAGGAAGCCGAACCGCATTAGTCCGTAGACGGACGGTTTTTGCTTTTGCGTGGGCAGCACTTCAGGATGTGTCAGGCCTCATCGCGTCACAAGCGAGGCCGTGGCATTCGATGAGCACCTCATCGACCTCGTGAATGGGCTTCCGGCGGTGGCCCGGCGGATGGCCCGGCCGGAGCGGCGACAGGAACTTGTGGTCTGGCGATGCCGTCCGCCTCTGCTGCCAGCGGGCGAGACGTTTGGCCTGGCACGGCAGGTCGTCGAGGGCTGACTTGAGGGCAAGGAGCCTGCGGTGGAGGCGCTGGGCGCCCACGCGGCCATCGGGCGGCAGTTCGGGAGCGGTTGCAGGCGAAGCTGCCGGCCTCAGGGAATCATAGGGGAAGACATGGATGCGCGGGACAAGCCGGGTGATTTTCATGGCCCGCACGGGCTTCAAACGTTACCGCGGATCGAAGAGCTGGAAGGCGGGAAGTGAATTTCCACGGCCTTTCCCAATGACTTTCCCCGCCGGCATGGGACGCGAAGGAGCGAGTTCCACCACGACACCCCGCGCCGCGATCACGATCAGGCGGCGCTGGGCGGATTCAGCGGGCCGCAGCACACCCAGCACGGCGCTGTGAAGAGCGCGCGGAATCCGCGAAGCCGCATCTGCGCCGTCAAGCCCCAGCAGGGCGAAAAGCACCTCAATGATGCTTTTCAGCGCCTTGCTGTTGCGTTTGATGGCCAGGTCCCAGTCCATGGTGTTTCCTTATTCCACACAAAGAACATAACAGGAACGCAAATGGCATGGTAGGAATATAGTGTCAAGGGGGTTGTTCGCATATATCTCGATGAAAGTAGTATCTCAATTTGAATTACCGCTTGGGACCACAAGCGGGCGTCGCTGCGTTTATGCTCGCACTTCACGCAGTCGGGACCGACCGTTGCCTACCGGCCATCGCATGCCGCGGCTATGGTGAAGATTATTCTTCCTTGTCAACGCGCTGCAGGATCGCGCGATAACGGCTGCACACAGCGGGATCCTCATAGCAATCCACTTCCGTATCGACGATCTCGTCGATGCCTAGTCCGGGCCAGTTTGCCTTGAGCTTTGCCAGGGCTTCCTGCGCTTGCTTGATTTCACCCAGTTCGGAATGGCAGACGATAAGACGAACGAGCGACCACGATGGTACGGTTGCCATTTTCGCGTAGCAGGCCGTTGCCTCGCGATATCGTTCAGCCGTCGTCAGTATGATGCCGCGAAAGTCTTCATACCATCCCACAGCGTATGGGTCGCGGCGCTGGGCTTCGTTTATTTCAACAAGCGCCTCATCCGGCCTGTCCGTGTAGTTCAGGTGAAGCGCACGGATACTCAGGATGAGCGGATCGTTCGGGTTCAGGGCAACCGCACGGTCAAGACTGATTTCAGCCTGCCTGAATCGATGCAAGTACAAGAGAGCAAAGCCGGTGGCGAGATGGCCGTACGCCTCGTCGGGGTCGAGCTGCAACGCGGTTTTTGCCATCTCCAGTGCGGCATGCAGATAATCCGAATTGTAGTAGACCCAGTAGAACTTGATGGACTCGACAAAGCTGAGCATGGCGTGGGCGGCAGCAAACCGCGGATCGAGCTTGACCGCCTGGCGCAGAAAGGGTTCCGCTTCGAGCACCGTATCATAGACGGCTGTCAGTTGCAGCGCCCGAAGGTAAAAGTCATAGGCCGACATGTTGTCGGTCGGTCGGGCCCTGGCGCGCGACGCAATCGCGGTTCTAGCCTGCCTGGCCAGGCGGGCCGCAATCATCTGGGTAATTTCGTCCTGGATGGCGAAAATATCGGTGAGGTCGCGGTCGTAGTGCTCGCCCCAGATGTGGGCGGTTGAGGACGCGTCGATCAACTGCACGGTGATCC
>CAZAMS010000171.1:0-10016 GCA_964486305.1 uncultured Aestuariivirga sp. | reverse complement strand
TGCGCGAGGCAACAGAGGCTTCGACGGTGAGCACCTTGTAGACATCCTTTGTAATGCGCTTTTCGATGTTCTGCATGTCTTCCAGTTTCAGCTCCGGCAAATCGCAACCCTGCTTTTCCGCCAGCGCCACAAGCGAACCCGCCACATGGTGGGCCTCGCGGAACGGCATCTTCAGTGTACGGACGAGCCAGTCGGCCAAATCGGTGGCGGTGGAAAATCCGCTTGCCGCGGCAAGGCGCATGACATCCGCATTGGGCACAAGATCGCGCACCATGCCCGCCGTTGCGGCAATGGCCAGCGACAAATTGTCGATGGCGTCGAAGGCCGGCTCCTTGTCTTCCTGCATGTCCTTGGAATAGGTGAGGGGCAAGCCCTTCATGATGACAAGAAGCGAGGTGAGCGCACCCAGTATTCTTCCCGGCTTGGCGCGCACCAGCTCTGCCGCATCGGCATTGCGTTTTTGCGGCATGATGGAGGAGCCGGTGGTGAACTTGTCGGACAGCTTCACGAAGCGAAACTGCGTTGTGGACCAGATGACAATTTCTTCGGCCAGCCGCGAGAGATGCGTTGCACAAATTGCGGCGGCAGAGAGAAGTTCCAAAACAAAATCACGGTCAGCCACCGCATCCAGTGAATTGCGCATGGGCCGGTCAAAGCCCAGGGCCTTGGCCGTCATGGTGCGGTCAATGGGGAATGATGTACCGGCAAGGGCCGCCGTGCCCAAGGGGCTTTCGTTCATGCGGACCCTTGCATCGGCCAATCTGGAGCGATCGCGGGCCAGCATTTCCACATAGGCGAGGCAGTGGTGGCCGAAGGTGATGGGTTGGGCCACCTGCAGATGGGTAAATCCCGGCATGATGGTTTTGGCATGGGCCGCGGCTTTTTCGGCGAGCGCCAGTTGCAAGTCCTTCAATTGGCCGTCGAGATGGTCAACCGTGTCGCGGATATAAAGGCGGAAATCCGTGGCGATCTGGTCATTGCGCGAGCGCGCCGTATGCAAACGGCCGGCGGGTTCGCCGATAATGTCCTTCAGGCGCTGTTCGACATTCATGTGAATGTCTTCAAGGGATGTCGAAAAGGTGAATTGGCCTCCTTCGATCTCGGCTTGAACCTGGTCGAGGCCACGGGTAATTTTCCTGGCATCGGACTTGGAAATGATGCCCTGGTGGGCCAGCATTGCGGCATGGGCCTTCGAGCCTGCAATGTCCTGGGCATACAGGCGCTTGTCAAAGCCGATGGAAGCATTGATCTCTTGCATGATGGCGTCGGGCCCGGATTTGAACCTGCCGCCCCACATTTTATTGGTCATTGGAAATCCCTAATGCGAACGAGTAAGCCTTTTAGCCATGAATGACCCAAAGCGAAATCGAAATTCCCTGATTTACGTCGCCCTGCTTGCCCTTATTGCCGGCGGCCTTGGCATTTACCTGTCTGGCGACATTCCACGCAAGGCGGTGGTTAACAGCGGGGGCGGATTCAAGGATTTTGCCGTGGGACCCATGGCTGCCTTTCTGGTCAAGGCTGACAGGCCGGCTGTACCCGATCTCGCTTTCAAGGATTCTTCGGGAGGCGAGGTAAAGTTGAGTAAATGGCAAGGCCGCGTGGTTTTGCTCAATTTGTGGGCCACCTGGTGCGCGCCATGCCGCAAGGAAATGCCCGCCCTGAACGAGGTGCAGAAGCAATTGGGTTCCAAGGATTTTGAGGTTGTGGCCCTGAGCGTTGACCGCAAGGGACTTGAAGCCTCGGCGGCGTTTTTGAAAGAAACCGGAGCGGACGCCCTTGGCCTTTATATCGACGAGACGACCACATCGCTCAATATGTTACAGGCGCTGGGTCTGCCGGTCACCCTTCTGATTGACCGCAAGGGCCGGGAAATCGGACGCCTGTTGGGGCCGGCCGAATGGAATAGTTCGGAAGCCGTTGCCTTGATGAAGGCCGCGCTCGCGGAAGCGCCATGACCAAGGACGATCTCCGGCGACTGGCGCTGGCTCTTCCCGGGGCGGAAGAAAAATCCCACTTCGACAAGGCGGATTTTCGCGTGAGGAACAAAATCTTTGCATCCCTGAAGGATGATGCGACCGGTGTGATCAAACTGTTGCCTGAACAGCAGGCGATGATGGCGGAGGCCGAGCCACGGGTGTTTCAGCCGCTCGCAGGTGGCTGGGGCCGCAAGGGTTGGACGAAAGTCATTCTCGCCAGTGCCGATGAGATCACGCTGAAGAGCGCGTTGCAAACCGCTTGGCGCAACGTGGCGCCCAAAACCCTGAAAATCTAGCGGGTGGGGACCGGCTTTTCGCCGCGGTAGTCATAGAAGCCGCGGTTGGACTTGCGTCCCATCCAGCCGGCCTCGACGTATTTTACCAGAAGCGGGCAGGGGTGATATTTTGAATCGACCAGGCCCTCGTAAAGCACCTGCATGATGGAGAGGCAGGTGTCGAGACCGAAGAAGTAACATCAGGATGTGCGCTACAACAGGCATGACGCAATTTGTTGCCAAGACAAATTCAGACTTAGCGTGTTTAAATTTCTCGGTAACCATAAACCAACATATTCCAGGCGAATTGGATTTTGGCATGGAAGAATGGAAGGAGCCTGGTTCCTGTGCAGACAGCCAAATCGTACCAGAAATTTGAATCATTGGAGTGCCCCGTTGTTGCGTGTAAAGGATAAAGTCGAGAGCATCCTGCTCTATGACAAACCTTACCGAGTTTTTAACGGCTCGGAAATTTCCGGATACTTAAACTTCGTTTTTGAAAAGGCGAACATCCGATTTCATGTAAGCCAGCAGGGACATGATCGGAGTTTCATATTTCTGGCTGCGAGCGGAGGTTTTTTTGCTCTTATTTCTCAAAACCGAAGTGCGCTTGGTCCCAATGGTTTCCGCCCTGCCATTGCTTCACCATTTAGACACCTCGTATTTCCAGGACTGGATCGGGCGGTCGCTCGCCATACGGGAAATATTGCAATTACTGTCAGTTCGGAAGTTCCGCTTGGCACGAAGGGCGACGAACTAAAAAAGATGCTCAGAATGCCCGATCCGGAGCAATCTCCAGTGCAGGTAGAAATAAAAATAACGATCTGCGAGATGCTCACAAAATTTTTTGCGGACAGATCTGCCCCCACTGCAGTTCATTGGTGCCAGTCAGATCAGCTGGTCACGCCCGAATACTTCAAAGCGAATACAAATGTTGCCTTTCCTTCCCCGATTCATGTGCATCCCAGTCTCTTCTCGAGCGGAGCCCTAATAGGAAAGCGCAAGGTAGTTGGCTTCCGCACGTATGGTGCCTGCTTCGTAATAGGAAGAGAGATAATTTTCAACGAAGCCCCTGCTGATCTGCAGTGGCTCTATCAGAGGGCCCTAAATTTTCTTCAGATGGCCCGGGCAAACAAGTATCAGATTATCCCCGATGGAGAAGTTTTTGGCGCAAATGAAAATGAAAAAATTGGCGTGAAACACCGGCCGCCAGACGAACAGGGCGTTCCTCTCGTTGAGCTTACGGTCCTCAAGAGTCTGGAGTTTGGTATCAGGGAGGATCGCTCGCTTGTACCACCGCCCACAGCAGCCGGGTCAGTTCCTTCTTTAGTCCGCACACTATTCGGCAAGCGGACTACATTTCACTGATAGATCAGCGCGTGGGCACCGGCTTTTCGCCGCGGTAGTCATAGAAGCCGCGATTGGCTTTGCGTCCAAGCCATCCGGCCTCGACATATTTCACCAGAAGCGGACAGGGGCGGTATTTTGAATCGGCGAGGCCTTCGTAGAGTACCTGCATGACGGAGAGGCAGGTATCAAGTCCGATGAAGTCGGCAAGCTCAAGTGGCCCCATAGGGTGATGGGCCCCCAGCTTCATGGCGGTATCAATGGCTTCCACACCGCCTACACCCTCATAGAGCGTATAGATCGCTTCGTTGATCATGGGGAGCAATATGCGGTTCACAATGAAGGCAGGGAAATCTTCGGCAACGGCAATGGTCTTGTGAAGGGCAAGGGTAAATTCCTTCACGGTGGCGAAGGTTGCTTCCTCCGTAGCGATGCCGCGAATAAGCTCCACAAGCTCCATCAGGGGCACGGGATTCATGAAGTGGATGCCCATGAATTTTTCAGGCCGACCCGTGACCGCAGCAAGCCTAGTGATGGAAATTGACGAGGTGTTGGAGGCAACAATCGTGTGCGGCTTCAAATGGGGACAGAGGGCCTGGAAAATCTTGCGCTTAATCTGCTCGTCTTCGATTGCCGATTCGATGACGAGATCGTAGTCCGCAAAGCCTTCGAAATTCATGACGGGGGTAATGCGTTTCAACGCGGCAGCCCGGTCAGCTTCGGTGATTTTGCCCGATTTCAGTTGGCGACCGAGATTTCCGCTGATGGTAGCGAGGCCCGCGTCGATACGATCCTTGCTGACATCGTTAACGCCCACGTCAAACCCGGCGAGGGCGCAAACATGCGCAATGCCACTACCCATTTGCCCAGCACCAATGATGCCGACTTTCTTGATCTTCATGTCCGTTCGTAACTCGCTTGATTTCAGCCGCTGAGCCTATAACGCGTAAAGCTTTAGAGCAAGCGTATTTCGCAGGTGCAACATAAAGGCAAAGGCCCATGCTTAATGGGCGTTGGACAGGCGCGGAGCGGGCTGCTTTCATCTTAACATTGTGAGTGCAAGCCCTGTTATAGCCATTTCCGGCCAGACCTCTCAACGCATGGCGCTGTGGTCGCTGTTGTTTGGCAATTTCGTCGTTGGCACGGGTGTTTTACTTCCGGCCGGGCTCTTGAATGTTTTGGCAGCTGATCTCTAGGTGCCGCCGACCACGGCCGGATTTCTGCTGTTCGCAGGTGGTCTGGTTGTGGGTATTGGCGCACCGGTACTGGCGGGGCTTACCAGCCGATTTGACCGCCGTGTGTTGCTGGCTGTGACCGCTGCAATTTACACTGTTGGCCATGGTTTGGCGGCCCTTGCGCCAGAGTTCTGGTCCCTGCTCAGCATTCGCACCGTGACCATGGTTGCGGCTGCCCTGTTTACGCCCCAGGCAGCGGCGACTGTCGGTTTGCTGGTACCCCCTGAACGGCGATCCGAGGCCATCGCCTTCATCTTCATCGGCTGGTCGCTGGCCTCGGTTGTGGGCATCCCACTGGGAAGCATATTGGGTGCCGAATTTGGCTGGCGTGCCACGTTCTTCGCCATGGCCTTTCTCTCGGCGGTGTCTTGTATCGGCGTCTTGCTGTCACTCACGCGGGGCTTGCGTGTTCAACCCTTACAATTTTCATCCTGGGTTGCGGTTTTCAAAAACCCCATCCTGCTATGCATCATGGCGGTGACGCTTCTCAGCATGTCCGGACAATTCACTGTCGTGAGTTACCTCGCACCGGTTCTGCGCGACGCTTTTGCCGCCACGCCCCAGAACATCGCCGTGATGTTTGCAATATTCGGGATCGCCGGCGTTTTGGGAAACTATCTTGCGACAAAGGCCATCGGCCGGTTTGGTGTCGACCGCGCCATTCTCGTCTCGCTGTTTTTCCTGATTGCCGGAATTGGCATGTTCGGAGTGTTCTTCGGCAACTATATCCTGGCCTGCGTATCCTGCTTTGTCTGGGGCCTTGGAGCATTCTCATCCAATTCATTGCAGCAAAGCAGGCTTGTTGGCATTGCGCCTGCGCTTGCCGCCGCAACTGTGGCGCTCAATACATCTGCCGTCTACCTCGGGCAGTCAGTCGGTGCAGCCGCTGGCGGTTCCGCAATCAAGGATGGCATTTCGGCAAATGTCGTCCGGATGGCACTTGTCTTTCTTGTGCTGGCGGTCGTCATGTCGGTTGCTGCGACGAAGCTTGCTTACAGGGCCTTGCGATAGACGGGAACAGGATGGGACAGTTCCCGGTCCGCCACCGCCATCTCGGCTATCACGGTAGCAAAGCTTGGACGCTTCGCCAGTCTTAAATGCCAGGCGGAAAGATTTTCATGGTCAAGAAGGGGCGGTGCTCCCAGACGCAGGCCGTGGTGGATGTTCATGAAAGTAGCGATGTCGGCCACGGAGAAGGTGCCGCAGAAATATTCCCGGTCCCCAAGTTTTGCAGCAAGTGCCGCATAGTTGGCCAAAATTACGTCTTCTGCCTTGGCCGCAGCGCGCTCCTGTTCCTCGCGTCGCGTGGTATCCGGACCCGGCGGCTCACTGCGGAACATGAGGTCGCGGACGGGCAGCAGAAGAACCTCGTCGGCCTCAAGTTCCAGAAGGCGGCATTTGGCGCGCGCTTTGGGCTCGTGCGGAAGCAGCGGCGGATTGGGGAATTTGTCGTCCAGATATTCGATAATGACGGTTGAATCGTAGAGCGTGAGGTCGTCATCGACAAGCACGGGAACCTGGCGCTTGGGATTGGCGGCGATAACAGCCGGATGTTTTGGGGCATAGCCCCTGGTCTGGGTGAAAGGCACCAGCACCCGGTCAAATCTCACACCCTTTTCGGCGAGTGCAATTTCGACCTTGCGGGAAAACAGACTGAGGGGACCGGAGTAGAGCAGCATCGTTCTCTCCTATTCCGGTTTCCTGAACGATTTTGTCAGCAGTCTGTCACCCTTGGAGTTTTGCCAGTTCAGCGTCGAGTTCCGGCACGGCTTGGAAAAGATCGGCCACAAGACCGAAGTCCGCCACCTGGAATATGGGGGCCTCTTCGTCCTTGTTGATGGCGACAATGATCTTTGAATCCTTCATGCCTGCCAAGTGCTGAATGGCGCCCGAAATGCCAACGGCGATGTAGAGATCGGGGGCCACAACCTTGCCGGTTTGTCCCACTTGGTAATCATTGGGAACATAGCCCGCATCGACGGCGGCGCGGGACGCGCCAACAGCAGCACCCAGTTTCTTGGCAACGGCTTCCAGCATCTTGAAGTTTTCGCCGTTCTGCATGCCGCGTCCGCCGGAGACTATGACTTTGGCAGAAGTGAGCTCAGGGCGATCGGATTTGGTGAGGTTCTCGCTTTGATAGGTTGAAAGGCCGGGATCGGCTGCGGCATTTATTTTTTCAATGCTTGCGGAACCTGTTTCATCGGTGGCCGCAAAAGATGCGGTGCGAACGGTGATGACTTTCTTTACATCGTTTGACTGCACGGTTTGAACTGCGTTGCCCGCGTAAATCAAACGCACAAAGGTATCGGCAGATTTTACTTCGGAAATATCGGAGATCTGCATCACATCAAGCAGAGCTGCCACGCGTGGCATGTAGTTCTTGCCGTTGGTCGTGGCGGCTGCCACGAGATGTTCATAGTTTCCGGCCAGTGACACAATCATCGCGGCCACGGGTTCTGCGAGAGGGCGTTCAAAGGAAGCGCTTTCCGCATGAAGAACTTTTTTCACACCCGTCAGTTTGGCAGCTTGGGCAGCGGCAGCGCCCGCATTATTGCCAGCTACCAGCACATGCACGTCGCCGCCCATTTGAGCGGCAGCGGTCAATGCCTTGTGAGTTGCGTCTTTGAGGGACTTGTTGTCGTGTTCGGCAATGAGAAGCACGGCCATGATCAGATTGCTCCTGCTTCTTTGAGTTTTGCTACGAGTTCGCCTACGGACTTGACCTTGACACCGGCCAAGCGCTTTGGCGGCTCCTCGGTTTTCACCACTTTGAGCCGTGGCTTCACATCGGCACCGTAATCGGCTGGCGTCTTTTCATCGAGCGGCTTTTTCTTGGCCTTCATGATGTTGGGAAGGGAAGCATAACGCGGCTGGTTGAGACGTAGGTCTGTGGTCACGATCAAGGGCATTTTGACTTTGAGAGTCTGCAGGCCGCCATCGATTTCGCGGGTGATGGTTGCTTCGCCAGCACCGGGTTCCAGTTTTGAGCAAGCGGTTGCTTGGGCCCAGCCTAGAAGGGCAGACAGCATCTGACCTGTTTGATTGCAGTCATCGTCGATGGCCTGTTTACCCAGAATAACGATGTCAGGCTTTTCAGCTTCCACAACGCCCTTCAAAATCTTGGCAACACCAAGGGGTTCCACATACTCATCGTTTTTCACCAGAATGGCGCGGTCGGCTCCCATGGCGAGCGCGGTGCGCAGGGTTTCCTGGGCCTGGGCCGGACCTATGGTTACAGCCACAACTTCCGTGGCCTTGCCCGCTTCCTTCAGGCGCACGGCCTCTTCCACACCGATTTCATCGAAGGGGTTCATGGACATTTTCACGTTTGCCAGTTCCACGCCGGAGCCATCCGCTTTCACGCGGATTTTCACGTTGAAATCGACAACCCGCTTGACAGCGACCAGAACCTTCATTGGCATCCCCATGAGAATTTGCGGCGGAACCTAGTGAACGACCTATTGGGAGTCAATTACGCCACCGACATGGCGCATCTGCTTGCGACGCCTTGCCTCAGCCTTGGGTGCGAATGAGCAGGCGCGAGCGCAGAACTAAAGTGATGACGAGGCCTGCGGCAAAGCCACCGATATGGGCCCACCAGGCTACCTGCACGTCACTGTCCGTTCCAGCTGTCAGTACACTGAAAACCTGCAGCAAAAACCAGCCTCCCAGAACCCAAATGGCCGAAATGCGCAGGGGAATCCGGTAAAACAGGAGAATCCAGATGCGGGCTTTGGGGTAAAGCAGAACATAGGCTCCGATAACGCCTGAAACGGCCCCTGAAGCGCCAATCAGCGGGGCGGGTGAATTGGGGGTCATCAAGACATGAGCGAGGGCACCCGCAATTCCGCACAGCAAGTAAAACAGCGCGAAAGCAAAATAGCCAAAGGCATCTTCCACATTGTCGGCGAAGACCCAGAGGAACAGCATATTGGAGATCAGATGAAGCCAGCCCGCATGGAGGAACATGTAGGTCAGGAAGGTCAAGGGCTCGGGGATGGGGCTATAGGGAATGTTTTGTGATGCAGAGTGGGTTAGATCGGAAGGTACAACACCAAAACTGGTGGCAACGCCTGCCAGCATCTGTTCCGACTGGAAGGCGCCCGTCATGAGAAAGATGATGACATTGCCGACGATGATGGCGAGCGTCACGAACTGGAAGCGAATGACTTTCAGGGGCGTGTCGTCATGGAGAGGAACAAACATTACCGGGTCTTTCCCGGCACCCAGAGAACATCGCCTGAGGTTTTTGCATTTACCCAGCGGCTGGCAACGAACAGGAAATCCGAGAGGCGGTTGATATAGGCGAGTGCGCCTTCGCTCACATGTTCATCTTTGTGAGATTTGAGTTCGACGATCAATCGTTCGGCGCGGCGGCAAATGGTTCGCGCCAGATGGAGGTGTGCAGCCGCTTCGTGGCCACCGGGCAAAACGAAGGAACGCAATGGACTGAGATCATGATTGAGGTCATCAATCTCCTTCTCAAGCCGTTCGACCTGACTGGGCAAAATGCGCAAGGGTTCATAGTCCAGCTTTTTGCCATCATCGGGCACGCAGAGATCGGCGCCGAGATCGAAGAGTTCATTCTGAATCCGGGCCAGCATGGTGTCGAGTTTGCTGAAGGCTTCCGTGCTGGTGTGAAGCCGTACAATTCCCAGAACCGCATTTGTTTCATCCACGGTGCCGTAGGCCTGAATGCGGAGGTGGGCCTTGGAAACGCGGGTTCCCGACCCCAGGGCCGTATCGCCCTTGTCACCGGTGCGGGTATAGATACGATTGAGAACGACCATGGCTTCTGACTACCGTGAAGCCGCTCGAAATTCTACTCGTTTCTTAGGATCGGAGCGGGTTTTGCGGCCAATGCTGCCCACGTTACCATAAGTCCGGCGGCGATGGTGATGATCATGGCGAGGAGGGCGGTGGTGGCTGCCACGGCAAAAGAGAAGCTCCACGGCATGTCCAGAATCCAGGTGGCGAGGAACCAGGACCCGAGGGAGCCCACGGCAATTCCAAAGACGGCTGCGGCGAGCCCCAGTACAGCATATTCGATGATGAAAGCGCCCATCAGCTGGGCGCGGGATGCGCCATAGGTTTTCAGTACCACGGCATCATAGATGCGGTTTGAAAGTCCCGCTGCAAGCGCGCCTGCCAGCACCAGGATTCCGGTGAGCAGGGTCAAG
>CAZAMS010000170.1:0-4107 GCA_964486305.1 uncultured Aestuariivirga sp. | reverse complement strand
TGGAAAAAATGCTGTTGTTCGCGTACCAGCACCCTCTAAATTCCGTTTGCTGTTGAAAGCTAAGCCATTGGTCCAGCAACGGTTATTGACGCCAAAAAGATGTGTGAATCCCGTAGCCCTCCTAGACAGAAGTAGCAGACTGATTAAACAAGACAAATCGAGACGAGGACCGACCCTATGCCCAAGCTTCCACCAAAGATGGCACAGAAAGTCGTCAGCTCGCGCCCGCCATCGGGAGAGATATTGAATATCCGCACTAGACTTGAAGAGGCTGAAGCCCTGATGAAGAGAGGGCAAAGCAGTTCTGCACACACTATTTGCGAAGAACTCGTCGCTCGTAACCCAAGCTACACAGGTGCGCTCGATCTGTTGGGCAACATTCATTTCGTCAAAGGAGATTATCCGCGTGCGCTGTCGTTTCTCGTCCGCACCGCGATGCTCAATCCGGTGAACTTAGGCACATTGAAGCTTCTTGGCGCGACCTATGTCCGGCTCGGAGCATGGGAGATGGCCGCGCAAACA
Source organism: uncultured Aestuariivirga sp. (assembly GCA_964486305.1). Classification (GTDB taxonomy): domain Bacteria; phylum Pseudomonadota; class Alphaproteobacteria; order Rhizobiales; family Aestuariivirgaceae; genus Aestuariivirga. The sequence continues at coordinate 3,585 of CAZAMS010000170.1, read as the reverse complement.
TTTGAACAGGCCTTGCTGATAAAACCGGACGATGCCGGTGCTCTTATCGCCCATTCCGAAATCCTGCGCCGGGAACAGGAATATGAATCTGCCGCTGACGGCTACCGCAAGGTGCTGAAGTCCGATCCTTTATCGCAGGCAGCCGAAACCGGGCTTGGCATGTGTTGCAAGAACACCGGGCACATCCATGAGGCGATGCAATGCTTTGAAAGGCTCCTGAAGCGCGGCGGGCGCTCCATGCAATTGATCCTCAGCGCCGTGCAACTGCCAGCACCGCTTACCGATATGAACTGGCTCGATCTCGTTGGCGAAATCCCAAAGGACGACAATGAGGAGAGGAGTGAATTCGAGAACGCAGTTGCATTCTTGAAAGCCGCAATTCTTGACAGGACAGGACGGCACACGGAGGCTTGGCAACAACTTGTCATCGCCAACCAATATCAATTCCTCACCATGCAAGAGACTTGGCACAGGCAGTCCCAATATCAAGAGACGACCCTCGCACGCGCACGCGACAGTGCCACGAAGATGATGGGAGGCGTACCCGGTGAAGGCAGATCGGCGGTATCTCTCTTCATTCTGGGCGCTTCACGGTCCGGCAAGACAACTCTTGAAGCGCTGGTCAATTCTCTCGACCATGTCAAACGCGGTTACGAGAGCCCGATAGTGGAGAATGCGGTGCGTCATGCATATCAATCCGCCGGGTATCTTGCGAGCCGCCAATATGCGGGCATGCCTGCGAAGGTCGAGTCCTTGTGCCGCGAATTCTACCTCGATGAATTGCAGAGAAGGGCGGGAACTGCGCGGGTTTTCACCAATACGGACCCAGACCGCATCCACGAGGCGGCAAAACTGGCGGAGATCATTCCCAACGTGCGCTTTGCCTTCGTAAAGCGTGACCCTGACGACTTGGCGTTGCGCATCTTCATGAAGAATTATTCAGCCGGCAATTTCCACGCCTATGATCTGACAGCCATTCGTCAGTACATTGCATGGTATTACGAGATCATCGACATTCTCGCCGCCAAGTTCCCGGAAATATCCCGCGTCATCCACTATGAAGAGATGATCGCCAATCCTGTGGAAACACGGGCGGTGATAGCGCAACTCTGCGGTCTGAATTCAACGGAAACGCCACTGCCTTCACTTGGAGATGACCGCAACTGCGCGGCCCCTTATCTTTCCTTGATGAACCCTTAAGTCCTAACCGCCTTCATCTTCATTACAGCCAGCGCAGCTACGGCTCCAAGAGCATGGATCAGCGAAGTCGCTGTTACAAATCCCGCGCCATAAATCCAGACATTCGCAAGTGCTGGCATCTCTGCGCCGTGGGCGAAACCATGAGCGAGCGCAAACAGGCCAACGATTGCCAAGCCGCTCCACACGGGCATTTTCACGCGGGCAACAGCAAAACCTGCAAGAACGACCACCGAGGCCAGAATCATGGCTTCGACAAAGGGAAATTCAATCCCACTCATTCCCACTGCGCTGCCAGCGATCATGGCACTCACAAAGGCCAGCGGCACGGCCCAGATGGCGCGGGCGCCTAGAGTGGCGCCCCACGCGCCAACCGCCAGCATGGCAATGAGATGGTCCCAGCCGAGGAAAGGATGGAGAAATCCGGAGGCAATACCGTGGCCCCCATGGGCAAGAGCCGGCGTGGCCGAAACTAAAATCAGTGTTGCAATAAGTGCTATGCGCTTCATTGTTATGATCCCCTTCATTTGGTCTTGATCGGGTCGCAAACTAGCAATGCCTCGCGCAAAAGTCTCCCCTCAAATGCGACATGGCTGGCTTGTTCTGCGGCCTTGATTTCCTTCATTGTCAGGCAGCAGGGCTTTTATTAGGGTGAGGCCCATCATGAGCGCATACCAACTCTACTGTTTTGCTGAATCTGGAAATTCCTACAAACCCGCCTTGATGCTTGAACTGTGCAAAATGGATTGGCAGCCGATCTGGGTAGATTATTTTAACGGCCAGACGCGAACGCCGGAATACCGAGCGCAAATCAATGAAATGGGCGAGGTCCCGGTTCTCGTTCATGGCAGCAAAAAGATTTCGCAATCGGGTGTCATCCTGGAATATCTGGCCGGGGAAACAGGCAAGTTCGGTCCAAATGACGAAGACGAGCGCCGCGAAATTCTACGCTGGATGTTCTTCGACAATCACAAGTTCACCAGCTACATCGCCACCCTGCGCTTCATGATTTCATTGGCCAAGACGGGCGAAACGCCCGTGACCGAATTTTTGCGCCAGCGCTTTGGCAATGCCCTGAAGATTGTCGACGGCCATCTGGCCAGGCAGCCCTTTCTCGTAGGCGCCCGCGCAACCATCGCCGATCTTTCGCTATGCGGTTACATGTTCTATGGCAAGGAAATTCCGTTGCCGCTCGAACCCTACAGCCATGTCCTGAATTGGCTGGAGCGGATCAAGTCACTGCCGGGATGGAAACATCCCTACGACCTTATACCTCGGGGACCATAGCTTCGAGATATTCGTCGAGGTGTTCGAGATTTTCAAAGCGCATCCAGCCTTCGTCGGTTTCGGCTTCCACGGTACCGTCGGAGAGGACGCGCGCCGGACGGCCGCGAATGACTTTCTCTTCCACCACATAAAGCTCGCCGCCACTTTCGGCTTCCGGTTTTGCTTCGGGCTCGTCTTTTGTTGCCACGGGTTCAGCCGCCGGCGTCTCATGGGTTACAACACCCAGAGCCGCGGCAATGTCGGACTTCGCCTGTTCCAGCGCCGAGATTGTTTCGGCAACGCTGGTCTTGGGACCAGCGGCGGCCTCGGTCACGGCTTCCTCGATCGCAACAACGGCAGTTGCGGTGGCGGCTTTTTTGCCAAAGCCGGTAAATTTCGGTGTGGCGGGTTTTTCAGCTGCAGCTTCCGCGACAACTTCCGCCGGCGCAGCCGCAACGGCCCTGTCACGAAGGGCCCCTATCAGGCCCCCCAAGCCCAGGCACAGGGAGCCGCCCACGAGGAGGATTGCTGAAACTTCCGGCGTCAGGGCCACGACCTGCATTTGGCCCGGCTTGAAATGAATGAGAAACCCAAGTGCTACTCCCAGGCTCATGAACAGAATACCAAATATGAGCATCAACTTCGACATCAAAACCCCTTGGACCTTACCGTCGGTCCCCCCTGTTTCCTAAGCCCCGCTAGGAATCCCGCCTTATGGATAACACTTCTTGAAAGACCTGCCTAGATCATGATCACTTCAGGCCACATTGGCCTGAAGTGATAAACGCGATCGTCGGATATATGTGGGCATCGTGATCGGACGGAAAACCGAATTCCACTTTTCCTGATCACGCGCTAGCCTTCAACAGCGATGCGGGGGGCGGGCTTGGATAACTTTCCGCCTTCAATTGCCGCCCACACCTGCCGCGCGATATCGCGGTAGATGGCAGCAGGGAGTGAATCCGGCATGGACACGACCACGGGCTCGCCGCTGTCCGAGCGGATGCGCACTTCCTTGTCGAGCGGAACTTCGCCGAGGAATGGCACGCCAAGACGTTCGGCTTCTTCGCGCGCTCCGCCATGGCCAAAAATTTCGTGGCGCTCGCCGCACTTGGTGCAGAC
>CAZAMS010000169.1:0-5581 GCA_964486305.1 uncultured Aestuariivirga sp. | reverse complement strand
ATTCGGCAGGCTCTACGAGAACGACATGATGCGCATTGTGTTGGCTGACGAAATCAGCCCCGACTCATGCAGGCTGTGGGATACCAAAACCAACGACAAGATGGACAAGGACAGATTCCGGAGAGACATGGGCGGCCTCGTGGAAGCCTATCAGGAAGTGGCCAAGCGCCTCGGCATCATCAGCGAAAATGAAAAACCCGAGCGCGCCAAGCCCAAGCTGGTAAAAAGTGACTAATTCTTTTGTCATTGCCGGGCTTGTCCCGGCAACCCATCGTGCAGTATTTCGATGGTTGAACGTGTTGATAAATGGGTCGCCGGAATAAATCCGGCGATGACAGGCTGAGTGGATTGGACATGAAGGCAAAAGTAAAAGTAACCTTGAAAAAAGGCGTGCTGGACCCGCAAGGCAAAGCCATCGAAGGCGCTCTCAGCCATCTCGGCTTCGACGGCGTCGAGCATGTGCGCCAAGGCAAATACTTCGAAATTGATGTCGCCGAAACCGACAAGTCGAAGACCCTGTCAGAAGTCAAAGCCATGTGCGAAAAACTCATCGCCAACACGGTGATCGAGAATTACGATATAGAGTTGGCGTGATTCCTGGATCGCAAATACGTTCACCAAACTTCCCTCATGCTGAGGTGCGAGCCAAAGGCGAGTCTCGAAGCATGGGCCGCGAGTCCATCTCGAACAGACCCTTCGAGGCCCCGCCTGCGGCGGCGCACCTCAGGGTGAGGAGTATGGAATGAAATCAGCCGTCGTCGTATTCCCCGGCATCAATCGCGAACGCGACATGATGCTGGCCCTTGAGGCCGTCACAGGCATTGCCCCCGTTGCCGTCTGGCATACCGACACGGAACTCCCGAAAGTTGATCTCATCGTCGTTCCTGGCGGCTTTTCCTATGGCGATTACCTCCGTTGCGGCGCCATCGCGGCGCGCTCGCCCATCATGACAGACATCCGCGCTAAGGCCTTGAAAGGACTCAAGGTTCTGGGCGTCTGCAATGGCTTCCAGATCATCACCGAAGCAGGCCTCCTGCCCGGAGCACTCGTGCGTAACGCCCACCTCCACTTCGTCTGCCGCGAAGTGAAACTGGAAGTCGAAAACTATTCCACATTCTTCACCAACCGCATGAAAAAGGGTGACGTCGTCTCTTGCCCCGTAGCCCACGGCGAAGGCAATTATATCTGCGACGAGGAAACCCTGAAAACCCTGGAAGGCGAAGGCCGCGTCGTGTTCCGCTATACTCAGGGCACCAATCCCAACGGCGCCATGAACGACATTGCGGGAATCGTGAACAAGGCAGGCAATGTCATCGGTATGATGCCCCACCCGGAAAACATGATCGAGCCCCTCCACGGCAAAACCGACTGCCGCCCGCTGTTTGAAAGCCTCATGGCTGCTTAAGGCTGACCCTGCCCGTCGACCGCATCGATGAAATGCTTCGATTCCGAGACCCAGCCTAGCAGCAATTCAATCGTCAACAATGAAGCTTCGTGGTTTCCGCGTGAATTTGCGTTGCCAATCGGTTCTCCCGTACAATCGGCAAGCAGGCAGCATTGATAGTCCCTGAACATGGCGTCACGTATCGTTGATTCAACGCAGACACTTGTCGTGCACCCCGTTACAATAAGGTGCTTGATTTCGCGCCCGCGCAAAATGCTATCAAGTCCCGTTTCAAAAAAACCGCTGTAGCGGTGTTTGGGAACAATTAGATCCTCGGGCTGCGGCGACAACTCTTGGACAATCTCCGTTCCCCAATAGCCGTCAATCAAGACCCGGTTTGGGCTGCCATCGGGAGCAACATTATTTTCGCCAACGCCAAAAAACCCGTGTTTAATTCGGTGGGGTGAATCTTCGCGTCCCATGTCGGCCATGTCTGGCCGATGCTGCATTTTGAGGTAAATGACGGGAACGCCGTTCTTACGGGCAGCGTCAAGCACGGCAGCCGTAGGCGCAATCGCGCGCTTGATGATTGATATGTCAATTCCAGCACGGTCAAACATGCCGCCTGTGCTGCCAAACTCGTTCTGCATGTCGATTACAAGCACCGCACAGCGGCCAATATCAATATCCACGGGCTGAGGTCTGGCAGGAAGGCTAACAACACGAAATGATTCATGCATCGTAAAATTGTCTCGCGATCTCCGGCAATTACCGGGCAGCTAATTCCTTTCGAAATTGTGAGTCAAGCTCAATGCCAAATTGGTTTACAGTTTGCGTCCCGATTATTCCTGGCCCATTGAACAGCAAAACCGATTGCCGCCCATTGTTTAAAAGTTTGTTGGCCGCCTAAAAATCTACCACCAGTTAATACCAGCCTTCTTCTTTTTGACTTGAACTTCCACCCGGTTTTCACCAATCTTTTTCCATGCCTCGCACACTTCCTTGCCCTTATCGAGAGCTTTCCATTTGCGGCAGAAGGTGTTTTTCTTGATAACCCATGTACCATCCAGCGTGATCAGGTCGCCGCTATCGGTCTTGGCGGTGCCGGCCCCGGTCCCATCGGCTTTCAGCAAAAGCGTTCCGGCATAGCCCTCACCCGCGCCGCCCAGATTGATTGTCTTGTTAGCGGCCAAGAGGGCTTTCATCTCATCCCCCGTCATAAATTCATCAGCTGCAGAAGCATGGTGAGCAAGTAGGACCAAGGCGAGAAACGAGAACAAAGGCTTTTTCATTTTTCAATCCTTTCACAACAGCTGCAATTTTAACTTCAACGCGCACAGACTACCTGTCAAGTCAACGCCTCAAATTATCGGTTCCAACTAAGACTTGCACGGCAAAGCCGACTGCTGCCCATTGTTTGAGAGCCTTCTAGCCGCCTGAATTCCTCCATGATAGGTTCCCTACGCCCGGAGGAACATCATGTCGGACTATTATGATCTCGGCAGTTACACACGCCCTGTCACCACCACCTCAAAGGAAGCCCAGCTCTGGTTCGATCGCGGCCTCATTTGGTGTTATGGCTATAATCACGATGAAGCCGTGCGCTGCTTCAAGAAGGCCGCCAAACACGATCCCAACTGCGCCATGGCCCATTGGGGCATCGCCTATGCGGCGGGACCCAACTACAACAAGCAATGGGTGGCCTTTGATCCCGTTGATCTGAAAAAGTCTCTCAACCTCGCCCATACCGCAACCGCACAAGCCCTCGAACTTCTGAAGCATGCGAGCCCGGTTGAGCAGGCTTTGATCAGGCCGCTCGCCAAACGCTACCCCTCAAAAACCACGGAAAAGGTCACGCCGATCTGGAACGATGACTACGCCGCCGCCATGCGCGAAGTTTACACCGCCCACAAGGACGATCTGGATATCGCCGCCCTCTTCGCCGAGGCGATCATGAACCGCACGCCCTGGCAGCTCTGGGATATCAAAGCCGGAAAGCCCGCCGAAGGTGCTGATACAGCAGAGGCCATTACCGTACTGGAACGCGCCATGGCAACTCCACAAGGCATGCGCCATCCCGGTGTGCTCCACATGTATCTCCATCTCATGGAGATGTCGCCCTACCCCGAACGGGCCTTGCGCGCCGGTGATACGTTGCGCAACCTCGTGCCCGATGCGGGCCATCTCGTTCACATGCCAACCCACATTGATGTTCTCTGCGGCCACTACAAGGAAGTGATCGACGGCAACAGCCAAGCCTCCACCGCCGACGAGAAATATCTGGCGCGCGAAGGGGCCATCAATTTCTATTCTCTCTACCGCTGCCACAATTATCATTTCAAGACCTATGGCGCCATGTTCCTTGGCCAGTATGGCCCGGCTCTCGAAGCGGCGGAGGAAATGGCCGCCTCCATTTCGGAAGAGTTATTGCGTGTGGAATCGCCGCCCATGGCCGATTGGCTGGAAGCCTTTGTGTCGATAAAACTCCACGTCTACATCCGCTTTGGCAAATGGCACGAGATCATCGCGGCACCGCTACCCGCCGACCAGAAACTCTATTGCGTGACCACGGCCATGCTGCACTATGCGAAGGCTGTGGCTTACGCCGCCAGTTTCAATGTGCCGTTAGCGGAAAAGGAAGCCCGCCTGTTTGAGGAAGCGCTGGCCGGCCTGCCGGAATCCCGCTGCCTGTTCAACAACACCAGCCTCGACATTCTCTCCGTCGCCGCCGAAATGATGAAAGGCGAAATCGAATACCGGAAATTCAATTTCGACATGGCCTTTGCCCATCTCCGCAAATCCGTGGACCTCTACGACAACATGCGTTACGACGAACCCTGGGGCTTCATGCAGCCCACCCGCCACGCCCTTGGCGCCCTGCTGCTGGAGCAGAATCACGTGGAAGAAGCCGAGGCAATCTACCGCGCCGATCTCGGCCTTGACCACACAATCGCCCGTGCCTGCCAGCACCCCGACAATGTCTGGAGCCTCCACGGTTTCCATGAATGTCTGACGCGGCTGGGCAAAAACACTGAAGCCGTTTTTATCAAGCAGCGCCTTGATGTGGCAACGGCCCGGGCCGATGTGCCGGTGAAATCTTCCTGCTTCTGCCGAACGAAGGCCGCCTGATAGAGCATGTTCCGGCAAAGGCCTGCCCCGGACTTGATCCGGGGTTGCACGACTTTGCCGATACGAACATGCTCCAGTCTATTGATCTGGCGCGATTTCTTTTCGCTCAGGTGATTCCACCTGAGCGGAAAGCGCGCTAACGACAATTTACCTCAACTGTCATTGATCTGTGAAAGCATTGATTCACGAAGCCCAAAGTTAACCGTAGATTAACGCTGCCATTTATCGCTCTATAAAGGAACCAGCAACCCTAACAAACCTTAAGCGGGGATAAAATGTTCAAGTCACTCTTCAAGAAAAACCAGCCGACACCTGAGCAGCTGCAAGCCCTTCAGGAAGCTAACATGGCGCTACGCGTGCGCATGGAGCGGTTGGTCCGCGAAGGTGCGGCCGGGCAATTTGGCCAGGCCAAGGAACCGGCTAAAAACCATCGCCGCGTCTTTGAGGGCCAGGTCGCGGCTTAACCGGGGATTATCGTCCAAATACCGTTGTGAATCCCTTTGCGGGCGGCTAAACCGCCCGCAACATGACCAAATCCGCTGCTCCCCAAATCACCCCCGAAATCGTCAAGCAACACGGCCTCAAGCCAGAGGAATACGAGCGTTTTGTAAAGCTTCTTGGCCGCGAACCCACGATCACCGAACTCGGAATTTGCTCGGCCATGTGGAACGAGCACTGCTCCTACAAATCCTCCAAAAAATGGCTGAAGACGCTCCCCACCAAGGGCCCCCGCGTGATCCAGGGCCCCGGAGAAAATGCCGGCGTTGTCGATATTGGCGATGGCCAGGCTGTCGTCTTCAAAATGGAAAGCCACAACCACCCCTCTTACATCGAACCCTCTCAGGGCGCGGCCACCGGCGTTGGCGGCATCCTGCGAGATGTGTTCACCATGGGCGCCCGTCCCATTGCCTCCCTCAAGGCGCTCCGCTTTGGTGCTCCCGATCACCCCAAAACCCGTCATCTCGTCTCCGGCGTTGTCGCAGGCATTGGCGGCTACGGCAATTCCTTCGGCGTGCCAACCGTTGGCGGCGAAGTGAATTTTCATGAGCGCTACAACGGCAACATTCT
>CAZAMS010000168.1:0-6968 GCA_964486305.1 uncultured Aestuariivirga sp. | reverse complement strand
AAGCCGCTGCGGTGGATGCGCTCAATGCTGCGGCCAACAAGCCGGTGGTTGATGGAGTCCGCGATGCGGTTGATGCGCTTCTCGCCGGAAAGTAATATGCGGTAACAGCTGCGCGCGAAGCTCTCCGGATATCCCCGGGTTTCGCGCGCCCTTCCCATCTGGAACAGGCCTTGGCAGGGATTTGACGCCTCCCCATATGATTGCCGAGGAGTTCCCCGATGCTTGATGACAGCGGCGCCGCCGCACCCCAGAATGCAGATTACGAAACCCAGTTGCAGGATGCCTATTCCAGCGCCGTCATCGGTGCGGTTGAAACGGCAGGCCCCGCCGTTGTCCATATCGGCGTGCTCAAGGGCAGCAAGCCCGCCGGCGTGGGCTCGGGCCTTGTGGTGGCCTCCGATGGCCTGATCCTCACCAACAGCCATGTGGTTTCCGGCGCCGGCGCCATCAAGGTCAGCATGGCCGATGGCCAAAAATCCGATGCCCGCGTCATCGGCGAGGATCCCCACAGCGATATCGCGGTGCTGCGCACCGATGTCCATCTGGCGGCACCCGCCCTGTCATTCTTTGATTCCAAGGACATCCACAAGGGCCAGCTCGCCATCACCATTGGCAATCCCTTAGGGTTTGAACAGGCGGTAACCGCCGGTGTGGTGAGTGCCATCGGCCGCTCCATGCGCAGCCAGACCGGCCGTCTCATCGATGATATCATCCAGACCGATGCCGCCTTGAACCCCGGCAATTCCGGCGGGCCGCTGGTTGATTCCCGCGGCCGGGTCATCGGCATCAACACCGCAGTTATTCGCGGTGCCCAGGGCATCTGCTTTTCGGTTGCCGCCAACACCGCCCTTTATGTGCTGGCCCAGGTCCTGCAGCATGGCCGCGTACGCCGCGCCAGCCTTGGCATCGAGGGCGCCACCACGCCCATTCCCCGCCATATCGCGCGCTTTTCCGGTGTTGAGCAGGCAGCCGGCGTGCGCGTCTTGAAAACCATCAAGGATGGCCCCGCCGAAGCCGCCGGCCTCCAGTCCGGCGATCTCCTGATTGCCATCGATGATGCACCGGTGCTCGGCATTGATGATCTCCTGCGCCTGCTCAACCATGAACGGGTCAATCAATCCGTGCGCGTCAGCGTGTTGCGGAAAGGTGAACGGCGTGATCGCTTCGTCATCCCCGTTGAGCGGCATTAGAAAACGTGCATCCCTTCTTCGAAGGTCGGAAGGTCTATACGCGGAACGAAATCCGCGCCGATGCCCTGGTTCATGGCGCGGGCATTGTCGGCGCGCTCGCAGGCAGCATCATATTGCTTGCCCATGCAGGCGTGAGTTGGGTGCTGGCGTCCTATCTATTCGGCCTCCTGGCGATGATGATTTTCTCCGCCGCCTATAACCTTACGCCGCCCTCTCATCTCAAATGGATCCTGCGCCGCTTCGATCACAGCGCCATTTACCTGCTGATCGCTGGCACCTACACGCCGCTGCTGCCGTTTCTGCCTGACGCCGCGCAAAGCTGGACGCTGGGGCTTGTCACATGGCTTGGAGCTACCTTCGGTGTAGTGGTGAAATTTCTGTTCCCCGGCCGCTTCGACCGTCTCGCCGTTCTGGTCTATCTCGCCTTGGGCTGGGTCGGTGTAACGGCGGCTGGCGCTTTCATGCAAGTTCTGCCGCCGCCAGTGATAGGCCTGATCGTCGCCGGCGGGGTGCTATACACCGCAGGCGTCATCTTCCACATCTGGGACTGGCTGAAATTCCACAATGCCATCTGGCATGGTTTCGTAGCTGCCGCCGCCGCCTGCCACTTCGCCGCAATCACTCTGCTTTACTGGTGACGCAGGTTTTCCTTGCGCACCCATTCTTCCGTCTGGTTGAGCGCCACTTCCACCATATCAAACATTTCGTGAATTTCTTCCGTGGTGATAATCAGCGGCGGACAGAAGGCGACTGAATCCCCCATGGCCCGGTTGATGAGACCAAGCTCTTGGAGAAAATTCACGCAAGTAGCACCCACCATTTTCTTCGGATCAAAAGCGCGTTTGGCTTTCTTGTCGGCCACAAGCTCCAACGCACCGATGAGGCCAACACCACGCGCTTCACCAACCAGCGGATGCTCGGCCAGCTTTTCCAGCCGCGTCTTGAACACGGGAGCCACCTTCCGCACATGTTCGACAATTTTTTCACGCTGATAAATTTCAAGTGTCTTCAGTGCCACCGCACAGCCCACGGGATGCGCCGTATAGGTGAAGCCATGGCCGAAAGTGCCGATCTTTTTGCTCTCAACAACCATGGCCTGATAGAGTTCTTCCTCAATGGTGATGGCGCTCATCGGAAAATAGGCTGAAGTGATGGCCTTCGCCATGGAAATGGACGTGGCCTTCATGCCGAAAGTCTGTGTGCCAAACCAGTTGCCCGTGCGGCCAAAGCCGCAGATGACTTCATCGGCAATGAAACGCACATCGTATTTTTCCAGCACTGCGTTGATCTTCGGGAAATAGCTCATGGGCGGCACGACAACTCCGCCAGCCCCCATCACAGGCTCTGCAATAAAGGCAGCAACTGTCTCTGGGCCTTCGCGCTGAATGAGGTCATCAAGGTCTTTAGCCATCCGGTCCGTGAACTGGTCTTCCGTTTCACCATCCTGCCCGCCGCGATAATAATGCGGACACGACGTGTGCAAAACATTCTTGATCGGCAAATCAAAGTCCGTATGCACCATGGGTAGGCCTGTAAGAGAGCCAGAGGCAATGGTAACTCCATGATAACCCCGCGTTCGCGCAATGATCTTTTTCTTCTCCGGTTTTCCGCAGGCATTGTTGTAATACCAGGTCAGCTTCATCTGCATGTCATTGGCTTCCGAGCCGGACGTGCCGAACAAAACCTTGGACGTGGGGCAGGGCGCAATCTCTTTCAGTTTTTCCGAAAGCTCGATCACCCCGTCATGGGATTTGCCGCCAAACACATTGGTGAAGGAAAGCTTGCGCTTGGCCTGCGCCGCCGCATCCACAAGTTCCTCATTGCCGTAGCCAAGTGCCGTGCACCAAAGCCCGGCCAGCCCTTCAATGTAGCGCTTGCCCTTGTCATCATAGAGATAAATGCCACGCCCCTCATTGAGGATCAGAGGCCCCACCTCCCGGTGCCGCGCGAGATTTGTATAGGGATGCAGCACCGTTTCAATGTCACGGTGGGCCATATTGGAAAGTTTGGTCAAGATTGGTTCCTTCTTTTTTGCCTTCTCCCGTCCGAAGGATGGGAGGTGGCCACGCTTGCAAGCTTGCGCTGCAAGCGCGCAAGCAATGGCCGGATGAGGGCCCTTTGTTTCAACAAATACAAATATCTACAGCTTCATCCAAGAGCCCTCACCCGCCCCTCGGGCACCCTCTCCCATGCGTTCCGCGCGGGAGAGGGCGAGTGTCGATCAATTCCCCAGCAGAGCAGACTCCAGAATATCCAGTCCTTCGTTCAATACTGCATCGGAAGCGGTCAGGGGTGTGAGCAAGCGGATGGTGTCTGCGTAAATTCCGCATGTCAGGATAAGCAACCCGCGCTCGAGGCATTTGGCCGCCAGCGCCTTGGCGCCTCCCGCATCGGGCTTGTTGCCACCATGCTCGGTCACCAGTTCAAAGGCGCACATGGCCCCAAGCCCGCGGATATCGCCAATGGCCATGCCGCGCCCCTTGGCCTTGATGGCCCGCATGCGCGTCATGATTTTTATTCCTTGGGCTTCCGCCTTTGCCATCAGGCCTTCCTGCTCGAAAGCATCGAACACGCCAAGCGCTGCCGCACAGGCCACAGGGTTGCCCGCATAGGTACCGCCAATGCCGCCAGGCTCCGGCGCATCCATGATCTTGGCACGGCCCACAACACCGGCCAGCGGAAAGCCGCCGGCCAGCGACTTGGCGCATGTCACCAAATCGGGCTCTACGCCGAAATGCTCCATGGCAAACCATTTGCCCGTGCGCCCAAAGCCCGATTGAATTTCGTCCGCAATGAACACAATGCCATACTCGTCGCAGAGCTTGCGCAGGCGCATCATCAGTTCCTTCGGCGCCACATAAAATCCGCCTTCGCCCTGAACCGGCTCGATGATGATGGCGGCCACGCGCGAAGGCTCCACATCGCATTTGAACAGCAGCTCTATTGCATGAATGGAGTCTTCAACACTGATGCCCTTGTGTTCAACCGGGAACGGCACGTGCCAGATGCCTGCGGGCATCGGGCCAAAACCGGCCTTGTAGGGCAAGACCTTTCCGGTGAGTGCCATGCCTAACAATGTGCGGCCATGAAAACCGCCATGGAAGGCAATTACGTCAGAGCGTCCGGTATGGCAACGCGCATACTTGATGGCGTTTTCAACCGCCTCTGCCCCGGTGGTAAAAAGCGCTGATTTCTTCTCGCCGGACATCGGCGCAATAGCGTTGAGCTTTTCGCAAACTTCAACGAATGGCGCGTAAGGCATCACCGTAGCGCAGGTGTGGGTGAATTTTTCCAGCTGCTCATAAACCCGCTTCATGACGAGGGGATGCCGGTGGCCCGTATTGACCACGGCAATGCCACCGCCAAAATCCACATAGCGGTTGCCTTCGACATCCCAGATTTCGGAATTCTCGGCCCGCACCGCCATCGCAGGGGCAGCCATGCCAACGCCGCGTGAAACGGCCTTGGTCCGCCGCTCAAGCCACTGCTTGTTCATTCCGGGCGCGGACGTTACAGGTGCATTCATGATTGTCTCCTGAGCAAAATTTGTGCACTCTTTACTCTTTCTCGCCCCAAGAGAGCAAACATATTCACTTGTCAGGAATGCCAGATGTCCGAACTCTATAGGTCCACCGCAAACGAAGTTCACGCACGCCTGAAAAGCGGGGAAATTTCCCCGCTGGAGTGTCTCGATGTGCTGGAAGCGCGCATTGCTGCGGTGGACAGCAAGGTAAATGCCTTGCCGACTTTGTGTTTTGACCGGGCCCGCGCCCATGCCCGCGAGCTCATGAAGAAACCAATGGGCGAACGCGGCGTGCTCTTGGGCCTTCCCGTGCCCATCAAGGATTTGAGCGACGTAGCTGGCGTGCGCTCAACGCAAGGCTCGCTCATTTTCGCCAATCGAATTGCGCCAACCTCCAACTTGGTGGTCACCCATCTGGAAAAAAACGGCGCCATTGTTTACGCCATGTCGAACACGCCAGAATTTGGGGCAGGGGCCAACACCTTCAATGAAGTCTTTGGCCGCACCTTGAATCCGTGGAACACTTCGCGCTCCGCCGCAGGCTCATCGGGTGGGGCGGCGGTCGCCCTGGCCACGGGCACCGCATGGCTGGCGCAAGGTTCCGATCTCGGCGGAAGCCTGAGAAACCCAGCAAGCTTCTGCGGCGTTGTCGGCATGCGGCCGTCACCCGGCCGCGTGGCCGCAAGCGTGCCCAACAAAATCGACAGCACCCTTAGCGTCAAAGGCCCCATGGCCCGCAATGTGGAAGATTTGACCCTTCTCTTTGATGCCATGATCGGCGAAGAGCAGGCTGATCCCCTTTCGCTGCCCTCGGACGGCACGTCTTATCTGAACGCCGCGCGTTCCGGCTGGAAGCCAACGCGTGTCGCCGTCAGCCGCGATCTCGGCATCACCCCCGTTGATCCGGAAGTGGCGGATATCGTCATGAAGGCCGCGCGCCAGTTTGAGCGGGAAGGCGTCATCGTCGAGGAAGCCCACCCGGATTTGCGTGAAGCGCTGGACTGCGCCCAGACCCTGCGCGCCCTGTCCTTTGCCGTAGGCATGCGCACGCTTCTCGAGAACCACCGCACGCAGCTGAAACCCGAAGTCATCTGGAATATCGAGAAAGGCCTGGCGCTCACCGGTGCCGAAATTTCACGAGCCGAAGCCCAGCGCAGCGCTATGTTCCAGCGAACTCTGAAATTTTTTGAAACCTATGATCTGCTGCTGTGCCCTACCACAATCGTTCCTCCCTTTCCGGTTGAACAACGTTACGTAACCGAATGTAATGGAACGAAATTCGAAACCTACATGGACTGGCTCGCCATCGTCTCGGCGATCACCAATGTCTGCTGCCCGGCCATCTCGATCCCCGCAGGCTTCACCCGCGAAAACCTTCCCGTAGGCATTCAGATCATCGCAAGCCCAAGAGCCGAAGCAAAGCTTTTAGCTTCTGCCAAATTGCTCGAGACCATGTTGGGGTTGGCAGCGCTTGTCCCAATTGATCCGCGGCAAATGTCCGGATAAGGGCCGCAAGCTCCGGCTCATTCACCTGGGCCGCAGCCTCATGGGGCGAAAGCCATTGCCGCGTGCGTTCATGGGCTTCCGGCCACAAGTCCAGAACCTCGGTAACTTCCATGGCAAACACCTCAACCCGGAAGCGCTTTTTGGCTCTGCCCCGCATGCGCTTGGTGTAGCCGTAATGCCCTATGGCTTTTGCCGTCATCTGCCCGCGAACGCCCGCCTCTTCATAAGCTTCCTGCGCGGCACTTTCAGCAGCGGCGTGCCCCTCCATCGGCCAGCCCTTGGGAATGACCCAGCGCCTGGTTTCGCGCGAGGTGATCAGCAGAATTTCAATGCCACGCGCCCGCCTCCAGGGCAGCGCCGCATATTGTTGTGAAGGCGCCGGATGTTTCATCGGAACAGGGCAACAGCCAGCCAGTAGGCGAGGGCTGCAATCAAGGCTGACGTCGGCAGTGTAATCACCCAGGCCGTGACAATCCCCTGGGCAATATTCCAGCGTACGGCGGATACGCGCCGCGATGCGCCAACGCCCACGATGGCGCCGGTGATGGTGTGCGTGGTCGAAACCGGAATGCCCAGCGCCGTTGCACCAAAAAGCGTTATGGCACCAGCCGTTTCCGCGCAGAAACCCTGCATGGGCGAAAGCCGTGTGATTTTTGAGCCCATGGTGTGAACAATGCGCCAGCCGCCAAACAATGTGCCAAGGCCCATGGCGGCCTGGCAGCTCAGCACCACCCAGAGTGGCACGGTAA
>CAZAMS010000167.1:0-2353 GCA_964486305.1 uncultured Aestuariivirga sp. | reverse complement strand
GTCCTGCAGCGAAATGGCATTGGCAATTTCGGAAGCAGACAGGGTGGAAAGAATGGCCAGCGCCACCCGCGTTCCGACACCCTGCACGGTTTGCAACAATCTGAACCACTCCCGTTCCAAAACGCTCGCAAAGCCCACTAGCCGGATCATGTCCTGGCTCACCAACATCTCAGTGTGAAGTTCGGTGAATTCCCCAACCGAAGGCAATGCTGCCAAGGTCTTGGACGAGCAGAACACATGATAGCCCACGCCAGAGACATCAATGATCAGCCAGTCCGTGCCGAAGCTGTCAATCCGCCCCTTGAGTTTTCCGATCATGGATGCGTATCCGGCGCAACGAGTTCGAGTTCAGGAAAATACGTGCGATAGTTCCGGGCATCGCGGGTGAGCAATCTGAACCGTTTCACCGCTGCATGGGCTCCCATCATGAAATCAGCCAATGTCCTATCGCGCGTGCCGCCGACCCTGCGATATCTGGAATGAGTGCGACCGGCCAGAAAGGCTGCTTCCCACGGAATGTCTGCCAATTCGACCCCAGTCAGCTTCAACATGGCGGCCAAGTCCCGATGTGATGCAAAACCGGCCGATATTTCCGCAAAAGCGATAGCATTCACGACTACATCGCCTTCATTGCTGGACGCCGCAATTTGACGTGACGACCAGTCCAGCCAAACTTGGTCTCTCTTGATGACATCGATGAGAACGTTTGAATCAATGAGGGTCGACGTCATCTTTTGGCCCCCGGGTCATCTCCATGATTTCGTCCGTTGTCAAATCATTAAGCCGGCCCTCTCGCCGCATGCGATCGCCAAACTCGACAAGCAGCCGGACCATTCGTTCGCCGCGGCTCTCGTCAGTCTGTTCATCCTTGTTCACAAGTATGATCTTGCCCTCTTCCTCCCGGAAACCAACATCGGTTCCGGGCGCAATGCCGAGAGCATCGCGCACCTCTTTGGGAATGGTCACCTGTCCTTTGCTAGTCACACGCATAGTAATACCTCTGAGGTATTACTTAGCTCAAAACCGTGAACAAGTCAAGAACGCGCCAGAATCTTGGCAAGCGTTTGGGTACCCCGATGGTGCGCATGACAGATGGCTATGGCCAGCGCATCGATAGAATCCGCCGTATTCAGCTCCGCCCGCGGCAGCAGCACTTTCACCATGTGCTTCACCTGGTCCTTCTCCGCATGGCCCGCTCCAACCACCGATTTTTTCACCACATTGGGTGCATATTCGGCAACGCTGATACCAGCCAGAGCCGGAGCCAGCATGGCCGCGCCCCTTGCCTGCCCCAGTTTCAAAGTCGCCCGCGCGTCCCTGTTCACGAAGGTTTCTTCAATTGCCGCTTCATCCGGCGCATAACACAGCAAAATCTCCGCAAGCTGCGTGTGGATTTGCAAAAGCCGCGAGGCCAGTGGCGCATCCGTATCCGAATGGACGCTGCCATCGGCGACATAGGATAGCCGCGTGCCCTCCGCCTCGATAACGCCCCAGCCCGTATTGCGCAGGCCAGGATCAATGCCGATGATGCGGACATTAAGCATCCAACTTCGCCATCACCTCATCGGGAATATCCGCATTGCTGAAGACATTCTGCACGTCATCATCTTCATCCAGCGCATCGACGAGCTTCAGAAGCGTTTCGGTCTTTTCCTGGTCAAGCGGCGTGAGGGTTTGCGGCTTCCAGACGATCTTCACGCTTTCCGCATCGCCAAGTTTTTTTGCAAGACTCGATGAAACCTCGCCGATATTTTCAAAGGCGCAGGTGATCACATGGCTGTGTTCATCGGAAACTGCATCATCAGCCCCCGCTTCAATGGCAGCTTCCAGAAGCGCATCAGCACTGCCTTTGGCGAGAGGATAGGAAATCTCGCCAACTCTCAAAAACATGAAGCTCACCGATCCCGTCTCCCCCATGTTGCCGCCATATTTCGTAAACAGGGCGCGCACATTGCTGGCCGTGCGATTGCGGTTATTGGTGAGGGCTTCAACAACAATCGCAACACCTCCCGGCCCATAGCCCTCATAACGCACGGCATCAAAATTTTCGCCCTCAGAGCCCGAAGCCTTCTTGATGGCCCGTTCAATCGTATCCCAGGGCATGTTCCCGGCCCGCGCATTCTGCACTGCCAGCCTCAACCGCGAGTTGGCATCCGGGTCCGGCAGGCCAGCTTTCGCGGCAACGGTTATTTCACGGCCAAGCTTGGCAAAAGCATTGGAGCGGATTTTGTCCTGCTTGCCCTTGCGGTGCATGATGTTTTTGAACTGTGAATGACCCGCCATAAAACCCTCAAGAAACTGTAATTCGGGAGAGGTATAGGCGTGGGGGCCATGGAGATTCAAGCCACCCCCG
>CAZAMS010000166.1:0-8985 GCA_964486305.1 uncultured Aestuariivirga sp. | reverse complement strand
TCAAGGGTGCCGACTTGATCGCCGGCTCCGCTGCGTTTTCTGCCATGTGGGGCGTCGGCGGACTTGTTGGGCCTCCAGTGGCGGGTGCTGCAATAGACGCGTTCGGTGTCAATTCCATGCCGCTGCTGCTGGCTGCATTCTATGTCTTGCTCCTTGTTGGTCTGGCTTTTAATCGCGGACGACTCATTCGTGGATAAGCAACGCATCATCAATCTCTTCGCGGCCATCAGCACCATCACCGTATTTGGTTTTGCTCTCGGCCTGATGTTTCCGCTCCTTGCCCTCATTATGGAAAAGCGCGGCATCGATCCGGATATCATTGGCTACAACACCGCCATGCAGCCCTTGGGGATTATGCTCTCGGTGTTTACCACGCCCATACTGGTGCGCAGGTTCGGAGCGAAAAGAGCAACAATTGGCGCCGCACTCGCCACCGGCACCGTCATCCTGTTTTACCCCTTCCTGTCGGTTTTCTGGTGGTGGTTCGCCCTTCGCATTCTGCACGGCTTTTTTGTTTCAACACTCTTTGCCATCAGCGAAGCATGGATTTTAAAGTTCGCGGAAGGCCCCTATCGCTCAAGAATCCTGGCTCTTTATACCAGTGTACTGGCCGCAAGTTTTGGCGGCGGCCCCGCCCTCATCAGCTTCACAGGCATTGATACAGCATTGCCTTTTGTCATTGGCGCAGCAGTTCTTGCCATAGCGACCATTCCGATCTTTTTCGTAAAAGACGAGTCCATTGACGGGGAAGATGAAGACCCGCTTTCAGTCATCGGCTTCATTCGCAAGGCCCCTATCCTGCTCATTGCTGTCGGCATGTTCGCCATCATTGATGCGGCAAACCTGAGTTTCCTTCCGGTCTACGGCGTGAAGAAAGGCCTGGACCAGGCCACGGCTTCCCTCGCCCTTACAGCCTTCATCGTCGGCAATACGGTATTGCAATTTCCCATCGGTTGGCTGGCCGATCATTTCAAGAAGCGCTGGGTCATGGCCGGCTGCGGCGTGGTCACTGCCTGCGCCAGCGCATTCCTTCCCCTTTCTTTTGATACTTGGGTCTTCTGGCCTTTGCTCACCATCGCAGGAGCTGCATCAGCGGGCATATACACGGTCTCGCTAGCGGAATTGGGTGAACGCTTCTCCGGCCACGAACTGGTCACAGGCACAGCCTCATTCTCCACCACCTGGGGGCTTGGTGCCTTGGTTGGTTCCCTCATCGCTGGCTGGTCCATGCAAAGCTTTGGCCCGGACGGCCTGCCCTATTCCATGGCCCTGATATTTGCCCTATTCCTCCTTGTCATGGTGGCACGCGAAGTTAGAACAGACCCATGACAACCAATCACTTCACCACCATTCGTGACTACCTGCGCTTCGCCGTAAGCCGTTTCCGTGAAGCCAAACTCGCCCATGGCCATGGCGCGTCCAATGCGCTGGACGAAGCAGCCTTTCTCATTCTTGAAACCCTGAACTTGCCGGTGGATGACATCAACCCCTGGCTAGATGCCAAACTTCTTCCCGCCGAACGGGAAAAGCTCGTCGACATCATCGAAGCACGTATCACGACGCGAAAACCCGCCGCCTATCTCACCAAGCGCACTTACATCCACGGCGTCCCGTTCTACGTTGATGAGCGTGTCATTGTGCCAAGGTCCTATATCGGGGAACTCATGTTCAGCGGCTTGTTTGGCGGCGATGGCCACAATCTGATTGAGGACCCTCAATCCGTTAATTCAGTGCTTGATCTCTGTACCGGGTCCGGATGCCTCGCCATTCTGGCAGCCAGCATGTTTCCGAATGCCACAATCGACGCCGTCGAGCTTTCAAACGATGCACTCGACGTGGCCCGTATCAATGTGAAGGTTCATGACCTGGAAGCCCGCGTAACACTTCACAACGGCGACCTCTTCGCACCCCTCGGAAAAAAGAAATTTGACCTCATCATTACCAATCCACCCTATGTAGCTGAGGCCAAAGTCGCGGCCTTCCCCAAAGAATATGCCCACGAACCCGTCATGGCCCATGCGGGCGGTCGGGACGGCTTGGATATCGCGCGCCGCATTCTGGCTGAAGCGCCCAAGCACCTGAACAAGGGTGGCGGTCTGCTTTGCGAGATCGGCACGGGCCGCGAAATTCTTGAGCGTGATTATCCAAATCTGAATTTCTTCTGGCTGGATACGGAAGAAAGCACGGGGGAAGTTTTCTGGCTTACTTTCTAAGCCCCGTAGCCACCATCAGGTTGTCGTAAATCCGCCGGGTCATTCGGGCCATTTGCGGCATCAGTGGCGTCGCCTCATTGACGAGTCTGCGATACGCGCCCTCACCATTTTGCTTTTCCAGCGATGACAGGTAACTTGGCAGAGAGGACCACGCCGCCATCGTCTGGGGCGTAAACTCGCAATGGAACTGGGTGCTGATGGCGTGACTGTCTATGGCAACGGTTTGAATGGCCGACCTCGGGGAAGTGGCAAGAACCTTTGCCCCTTGCGGTGCTCGTTTCACCTCGGCCCAATGCCACTGCATCACTTTATTGGTGTTTTCCAACCCGGAAAGCAGGGCATGCTCTTGTCCATCAGGCGTGAGCGAGACATCAAAAACGCCCACTTCCGGCTCATCGGCAATCGCCACCTCGCCACCCAGGGAATCACACAGCAATTGATGGCCCAGACAAACACCGAAATAGGGCTTGGCCCGGTCCCACACCCATTCGCGTATTGCTGCCTTCTCTTGAAGCATCCATGAATGCTCGTTTTCCTGCCAGGTGTCCTGGGCGCCACCGAGCACAAAAAGGAAATCATAGGGCGCGAGATTGGGAATTTCCTGCCCTTCCCACAGGCGAACCATCTCCGGCACAATGCCGTCTTCGGAAAAGAAATCCAGGAAGCGGCCGGGATGGTCATAATCCATATGCTGAAAGACAAGCGCGCGCTTCATTCAAATCCTACTTCACCGGCGGCATAACAATGGTTTTTGCCCTGCATTGCCGTTTTTCACTTGCCCCGCAGGAGGTAAAACCGCCCGCTTTGTTAACACAAACAAAGAGTTCCGACAGGCGGGATTGGCCCGTCGCATTGCCGCATTGCACCGACAACATATCCGCCGTCAAAGCCGTGTTCGTTTTCACAAAATCCGTTACAAGTTGCGCGGGCGTTACCATGACGGGGGCTTGCGGGGAAAGATAACGCGCGGGAATCCGCAAGCCTCCAAATATTTGCCGCACCGAATTGAAATAATCCGCTTGCGAAAGTCCCGAGCACGTACCGTGCTTCTTCCACTCATGGATAATGAGCTTTTTGGACGGCATGACATCCATCATGCCATCAATCAGCTTTTGCGGAATCCAGCCCTCATTGGTCGCGCAATACTCCGGCCAGCCCTTTGCGTATTGGGGCCAGAGCCCATGAATGACAAAAGCGAAGCGCCGACCCGGCGCGCATTGCTGTATGTCCGTTTGACCCGTCTCGCCTGCGCAATAGCTCGGCGACCAGGAGAGCGCCAAAACATAATAGTCAAACCAACCTAGTTTCGGCGCGTCCGCTTGAGCAGCCGGCACGAGGCTTAAATTCACGACAAGCAGAAAAATGGCTATTTCGCAGATGGCGATGACTGCGCGAGCACTGTGGGTGAAAAAGTGGAGCGCGATTCGGGGCATATCGGGGCAATGATCTTCCAAGATGGATTGTTGAGGTTCATTTCACAGCGCGCCAGCTTGCCGCTCAGACATAATACTTGCCCCTGTGAATACAGCTTGTAATTGGCGCGGCAATAACAATTCTTGTGGGCCTGATCAGCAGCGGCGGTCTGGCCAACAACCAATGGCACAACAAACGCAATATGAAGAAACCTTATCCCATTGCCCCTAGTCTAGCGCATTTCGAGGCGATCTAAAAGCCGGATCAGATCAATTGCAATTCAATCGCCTGGGGCCCCCGGCCCTGGGCGTCATCCTGGACATCGAAGCTGATTTTCGTGCCTTCGCTAAGTTCCGGAATTCCTGATTTTTGTACGGCTGTGATATGGACAAAAATATCCTTGCCGCCCCCTTCGGGGGTAACAAAACCATAGCCCTTGGCCTGATTAAAAAATTTCACCGTGCCATTCCTGCGCATGAAAAGAAGGCTCCCACCCTGATCACCGTCCATCGGGAATATGCGTCACGGAAGGATTTGCGGCAAGGGGGGAGTGAAACTGCCGTTTCGGTCTTGCTTTTTGTCAACCGTTCCCACAAGTTGGGGTACTTGCATGTGGGAGGCTCAGTTGAATAAAAACGCGTTGCTTGTTTTCGGGTCAGTTTTATCTGCCTGCCTCGCAAGTGGGAATGCCGTGAGCAAGCCAAGCCAGTCAACCAGATACACATACTATACAATTTCCGGCGATACACCGGGCGCTATTTATACCACGCTCGTCAAGCGCGGCCCGCGCGTGGGCGGCGTCAAGGCCTATGCCGCAACAACCGCTGTTTCTTCGCAATCAGGCCAACTGATTCAGGGCAAATATTGCAGTCTGGAAGACTACAAATTCAAGATCGATTTCACCATAAAACTGCCCAAGCTGAAGAATGAGGCGGCCCTGAAGGGGGCCACGAAATCCGACTGGAAAAAGTTTTCAAGCTTCCTCAAAATTCACGAGGAAACCCACAGCAGCATCTGGTTGGCCTGCGCCGCCGCACTGGAAACCAAAGTCAAAGCCATCCAGACCAAATCATGTGTGGAATTGAATGAAAGATCCACCAAGCTCTGGGAACAGATGCGGATTTCCTGCGCCAGGAAACAGGATGCCTTCGATGTGGCCGAACAGGCGCGGCTGTTGCGCCATCCCTTTGTAAGACTTGTTCTCTCTCAAGGTGCGAGGACATCAACGGCGCTTGCAATTCCAAAGAAAAAATAAGACTCCGTTTAGAGCGTGATCAACTTTGTTTGAATCGAAATTCCCCTGTTTTCCTTCTCCCCGTCGGGGAGAAGGCGGAGCCCAAGCGAAGCTTGGGAGGATGAGGGGGAACCAGTGGTTCAATTGCGAGACCTGATCCCCCTCACCTTCCCAACACTTGCGTGTTGGGCCCCTTCCTCTCCCCCAAGGGGCGAGGAAAAGTAGAGGCGATTGCTGCATATAAAAATGACCAGGCTCTAAAGGACGCGCCCGGCAACTGCGTCCAGTTTTTTCAGTAAAATTGGATTACGGTATTCTTTCGCCGTCATAATGGCATGTTCAAGAGCGCGGTCCGATCCAATTGGGCAAGGCGGGTGTTCGCGGGAAAAATCCTTCGCAAGGCGTGAAATCAAATTCTTCGCATTGCCGGAGTTTGCTTTCATGACTTCGACAACCTTGGCTACGTCGACCGTTCCATGACCTTCGTGCCAGGAGTCATAATCCGTCACCATTGCCACTGTGCAGTAACAAATCTCGGCCTCCCGCGCGAGCTTGGCTTCCGGCATGTTCGTCATGCCAATGACACTGGCGCTCCATGACCTGTAGAGCTGGGATTCTGCGAGAGTTGAAAACTGCGGACCTTCCATCACCACATAGGTGCCGCCCCTGGTGAAAGGCAGGTTTTCTGCCGTAAGGGCTGCCGCGACCGAATCCTGCAATGCAGGAGATATGGGATGGGAAAATGGCACATGGCCAACACAACCCGTTCCAAAGAATGATTTTTCCCGGGCAAAGGTCCTGTCGATAAACTGGTCAACCAGGACAAACATGCCCGGTGGCAATTCTTCTTTCAAAGAACCCACTGCGGACAGCGAGACAACATCAGTCACCCCCAGCCGCTTCATGGCGTCAATATTCGCGCGGTAGTTTATGGTCGTTGGTGAATAGACGTGTCCCCTGCCATGGCGCGGCAGAAAAACCATCGGCAAACCGCCAATCTCGCCACAGCGAAGCTGATCTGAAGGCTGCCCCCACGGGCTTTCAACCGTCTTCCATTCCGCCCCTTCCAGCGGCACGTCATAAACGCCCGAGCCACCGATTATACCCAATACGGACTTGGTCATGTCGTCCCCTCAAAACGAAACGGCCCGGCACTGGAAGCGCGCCGGGCCGGGCCAAATCTTTATCTCATTGCAATTAGATTCAATGCAGGTCGGCCCAGATTTTCTTCTTCACAAAATACAGTAGCGAGGCAAGAATGGCGAGATAGATCATCACCATGAAGCCAAGGCTCTTGCGTTCTTCCATCTTGGGTTCGGCGGTCCAGGCCAGGAAAGCCGAAACATCGCGTGCCATGTCATCAACCTTGTTGGGCGCACCATCATCAAAAGTCACCTGGCCATCAGCAAGGGGCGGTACCATTGAAATGAAATGGCCATTGGCAAAATAGGGATTGTAGCTCTTGCCTTCCGGCATTTCCTTCTTGATTTCTTCCGACGGTTCTTCGTAGCCCGTCAAAACCGAATAGACATATTGCGGGCCGCCGATGCCGTTGGCCAGCTGGTTGAAGGTCCCAAACCAACCCGGCCGAAACTTTGTAATCAACGAAAGGTCCGGGGGTACAGCTCCGCCGTTTGCAACGGCGGCCGTCTGTTCATTCGCAAATGGCGATGGAAAACGGTCAGACGGCAAGCCGGGACGATCAAACATTTCGCCATCATTGCCGGGCCCATCATTCACCGTGAAAGTCGCCGCCAAGGCTTTGACCTGTTCAATGCTGAAACCCGGCCCGCCATGCTCGCTCAAATTGCGGAATGAAACAAGTTTCATGGAATGGCAGTTTGCGCACACTTCCTTGTAAACCTTATAGCCGCGCTGCAGCTGCGCCTTGTCAAAAGTGCCGAATGGCCCTTCAAAGGAATAAGAAATGTCCTTCGCATCTTTCTGGCCTTCGGCAGCAATTGCTCCGCCTGCGAGAGGCAGAAGTCCGGTGCTGGCAATGACGAGTGTCTTGAGCATTTTTTTCATCTTTTTCCCCAAATCACTCAGCTGGCGCCAACGGCTTTTTCTTCGCCAACACCGCATCCGAAATTGACGGCGGCAGCGGCTTCGGGCTTTCAAAAAGTCCCAGCAGCGGCAGGACCACGATGAAGTGGAGGAAGTAATAGGCTGTAAGAATGCGTGCCCAGAACACATAGCTTCCTTCAGGAGGTTTGGAGCCGAGATAGCCCAGACCGACGCATACAATGGCAAACACCCAGAAGAACTGTTTGAAAATGGGCCGGTAAGTGCCCGAACGCACCCGCGACGTATCCAGCCACGGCAATGCGAAGAGGATGAGAATTGAGCCAAACATCGCAACTACGCCAAGCAGCTTGTCAGGGATAGCGCGCAGGATTGCGTAGAATGGCAAGTAGTACCACTCGGGAACAATGTGCGCAGGCGTGACCAGCGGGTTGGCCGGCAGGTAATTGATGGCATGACCAAGATAGTTGGGCGCAAAGAAAGTAAACGCCGCAAACAGCAGCATGAAGACCACAATCGCGAAGCCGTCCTTCATTGTGTAATAAGGATGGAAAGGCACCGTGTCCTGCGAACCCCTGACATTCAATCCCGTAGGATTGCCATTTCCCGGCACATGCAAGGCCCAGATATGGAGACCTACAAGGCCTGCCAAAACAAATGGCAGGAGGTAGTGCAGCGAGAAAAAGCGGTTCAGTGTCGGATTATCAATTGAGTAACCGCCCCACAGCCAGGTCGTGACCGACTCGCCCACAAACGGAATGGCCGAGAACAGGTTGGTGATGACCTTGGCACCCCAGAAACTCATCTGGCCCCAGGGCAGAACATAACCCATGAAGGCGGTTGCCATCATCACGAGATAAATCAGCACGCCGATCATCCACAACACTTCACGCGGTGCCTTGTAGGAACCGTAATACATGCCACGGAAAATATGGACATATACGGCAATGAAGAACATTGAAGCGCCGTTCGAGTGCAGATAGCGCAGCAGCCAGCCATAATTCACATCGCGCATGATGTGCTCAACCGAATCGAACGCCATGTCGACATGGGCCGTGTAGTGCATCGCCAACACGATGCCGGTGATGAGTTGAGCCACCAGCATGATGGCCAGAATGCCGCCGAAGGTCCACCAGTAGTTGAGGTTCCTGGGCGTCGGAAAATCCATTAACTGACCCTGCACCAGCTCCATGATCGGGAGCCGTTCATGCATCCATTTTCCAAAGGCACTCTTCGGTTTATACTTTGACGGACCACTCATAAATCTTGCCCCAATTAACCGATGAGAATTTTAGTGTCGGAGAGATATTCATATTTCGGCACGAAAAGATTTTCCGGTGCCGGGCCTTTGCGAATGCGTCCGGCCGTATCATAGTGCGAACCATGGCATGGACAAAACCAGCCGCCCAACTTTGCGCTGCCTTCTACGACGCCGTAGTCGCCTTGATTGCCAAACGGAACACAGCCCAAATGCGTGCAAACGCCCATCATGACAAGAAAACTTTCCTTGCCGCCCACAACGCGGTTTTCATCGGTGGCCGGATCGCCATCCTTCACGTTGGCGCTGCGCGCGGCCGGATCTTTAAGATCTTCAAGTTTTACAGACTTTGCCGCCTCGATTTCCTTCGCCGTGCGGTGGCGAACAAAAACCGGGTTTCCTCGCCACTTCAGCGTAATCTCCTGGCCTTCGGCGATCGGTGCCAGATCAACTTCAATTGTGGCCATGGCCAGGACCGACGCGTCTGGATTCATCTGGCTGATAAAGGGCCATGCCGTAAGGGCCGCGCCAACTGTGGTAACCGCTCCGGTCGCTATGAAAAGAAAATCCCGCCGATTTACATCCGCATGTACCGCTGTGGACACGTTTTTGTTCCCTCGTGTTGCCCGCCTGCGCCTGAAAGAGAAAGCCTCTTTTGCACATAAACTCTGGCGGTTTTGGCATTGGCCACCAAAGTTGTCTAGCCATGAGTTGTCGCAGTACTGCCAGATTTTGCGCCTCCCCAAAACATTGGCTAAAAGCGGGGAATCATGATCGAAATCGCTCTTTTCCAACCGGACATTGCCCCCAATGCCGCAACCATCATCCGCATGGCCGCCTGC
>CAZAMS010000165.1:0-2899 GCA_964486305.1 uncultured Aestuariivirga sp. | reverse complement strand
TTTTCGTTGAAGAAGCTTTCGGGATAGTCGTAGGCCTCCGCTTGCGTATCCTGGCACATGGCAAGAGTCACAGGTCCACAGTCGGCAGGATCGGTCAGAACCACCATGGCGCGGTTGAGAGCGGGGATGAGTTGTTCTGGCCTTGCGATGCGGTCGAAATATCGTGACACGGGCTTGAAGCAATCATTCACGGAAACAGTGCCGTCACCAAAGTCTTCCACCTGCTGCAACACGGGATCGGGCAGGCGATTGGCGAAGACATCGCCGGGCAGCAGCAGCAACGGCACACGGTTTACGTGGGCCACGGCTGCGGCCGTCACCATGTTTAGGGCACCGGGCCCGATGGATGAGGTGCATGCCATCATGCGCTTGCGGCGCGAAGCCTTGGCAAAGGCAATGGCCGCATGGGCCATGGCCTGTTCATTGTGGGCGCGATAGGTTGGCAATTCCTTGCGAACGCCAAACAGGGCCTCGCCAATCCCCACCACATTGCCATGGCCGAAGATGGCCCAGACGCCGGCGAAAATCGGCTGCTTCTTGCCGTCAACGATGGTCATCTGGCGGGTCAGGAATTTCATCAAGGCTTGCGCAGTCGTCAGGCGGATTGTCTTGCCCATGGGGCGGCTCCTTACAAAAATTGGCCTTCTCCTGTCTGAAGGATGGGAGAGGGCGAATTACGCATGTGATTTATTCCAGACATTTACCAGATTGGCAAAGCGTTCGGCCATTTCTGATGTTGCAGTTGAATCATCTATTTTTCCGGCCAGCCAGCTTTCCGCCACAGTGCTGAAAATCGTGCGACCCACGGCAAAGCCCTTGATGGTGGAATGGCCAGCGGTTGTGGCAAAGGCGCGGGCGAGATCGTCTTCTGGCGCATCGAGGCCCAACAACACAATACCCCGGCAGTAGGGGTCATTGGCCTTGATGACGTTCTCGATATTGCCCCAAGCGGCGGCGTTGGCCTGTGGCTCCAGTTTCCACCAGTCCGGCTTGATGCCAAGGGCATAGAGTTCGGCAAGGGCGCGCGAGACCGTATCGTCCGTCATGCTGCCATGCTTGCCGGCGATGATTTCAACAAGCAGTTCACGGCCAACTTTTCGCGCCGCCTCATAAAGGGTGCGGAGTTTTTGCGCCTGTTCGGTTTTGAGTTCGCTGGGATCGTCGGGATGATAGAAGGCCAGGCACTTGATGGTGTGGGTGACGGGCCATTCAACAAGCCGTGCGCCCACATCCTGGGTGAACTCAAAACGCAAGGGACGTGAACCCGGTTGCTCAAGGGGACGCGCAACCCAAAGGCCAAGCTTTGCTGCGTCAAACATGGCATCCCTGCCATAGGTATCATCAAGCAGCGTGCCAAAGCCCGGCTTACCTTTTGATACTTTCCCGATTGCGGCAATGGCCAGGCGCTTGAACGGTGCAATGCGCTCGCGCGGGGCTTCTGCCTTGTCGGCGATGGCTTCCAGTTGAATGCGGTGATCGATGGCGAGGGCCAGAAGTTTTGGCGGCTGGGTGCGCCGCGTGGTGGCCCAATGCACATGGTTGATGGCTTCATCCTTGCGCAGCGCCTTGTGCGGGCTGCCGTGCTTCAGAAAATACTGCAGCTCGTCCCAGGTTGGAATTTCCGGCGAGCAGAGGAGCCGCGAAACGGCGAAAGCCCCGCAGGCATTGGCGTAGGTGGCACAGGTTTCAAGCGACGCATTCTTCAACCAGCCGCGCAAAAAACCGGAAAAGAAGGCGTCGCCAGCCCCCAGCACGTTATAAACTTCAATAGGAAAGCCCTGGCCTATGATGCCGTCTTCAAGGCGGTCTGGAATGGCAGCGGGATAGACCACGCAGCCCATGGGCCCGCGCTTCAAGACTATGGTCGCCGAAGAAAGGGACCTGATCGTTTTCAGCGCGGTCAAAGTGTCCTCACTGCCAGCGGCAATGTGAACCTCTTCTTCCGTGCCAACGATCAGGTCACAGTCAGGGAGAACGGTCTTGATATGCTCGGAAACCTTGTCGGATTTGATGTAGCGTTCTTCGCCGGCGCCATGGCCGGCAAGGCCCCAGAGATTGGGGCGGTAAGCGATGTCGAGACAGATCTTGCGGCCATTCGCCTTGACAATTTTCATGGCCTTGCGCTGGGCCGCATCATTCAAAGGCTTGGCAAAATGGGTGCCGGTCACCAGCAGGGCAGCGGAAGAGGCCACAAATTTTTCATCGATGTCAGCCTCGCACAGGGCACTGTCGGCGCAATTGTCACGGTAGAAAATCAGCGGGAAGGTCTTGTCGTTTTCAACGGAAAGCAGAACCAGTGAGGTCAGCCGTTGCGGATCGGTGGTTATGCCATCGGTGGCGACGCCTTCGCGGGCCATTTGCTCGCGCACATAGCGGCCCATCTGTTCGTCGCCCACCCGCGTGATGACTGCGGATTTGAGGCCGAGCCTTGCCGTGCCAATGGCAATGTTGGAAGGGCAGCCGCCCACGGACTTTGCAAAGGAGGCGATGTCTTCCAGCCTGGAGCCGATTTGCTGGCCGTAGAGATCGACGGAGCACCGCCCCACGGTGATGACGTCGAGCGCGGCGGGTTTGCCGGTTCCAGACGCCATTTCTGCCTCCCTCACGATTTTGTTTGCTTGACAAGACGAAACAACAATTCCAAAATGAAGTCAAGTTGGAATGTTTATTCCGTTTCGGGCAAATATGGCCCTAAGCCGTGCGCCTGCACCGCTTTTCACGCCATTTCATCCGTTTTAGAGAGGTTTTTCACGTGTTTTGGAGAGGGAAATGATCAGGTTCGGGATACTCGGCGCAGGCCGGATTGGCAAAGTTCACACGGCGACAATTGGCGCTTCCAGCAGGGCAAAGGTGGCTTTCGTGGCTGATGCCATGGCGAAAGCGGCCAGCGATTTGGCGG
>CAZAMS010000164.1:0-3257 GCA_964486305.1 uncultured Aestuariivirga sp. | reverse complement strand
GTTCCGGTTTCCTTCGACAAGATACAAAAGTCTTTTGGCGCTGTACGCGTGCTGGAGGAATTGAACCTGCAAATCGAGCCGGGAGAATTTCTCGTCCTGCTCGGCGCCTCGGGTTCGGGCAAGACAACTGCGCTGCGCATTCTCTCCGGCCTTGAAACGGCAACCGAGGGGCGCGTACTGATCGGCGACCGCGACGTGACCAATATCCTGCCGAAATACCGCGACATCTCCATGGTGTTCCAGTCCTACGCACTCTATCCGCACAAGACCGTGGCCGAGAATATCGGCTTTCCACTGAAGGTGCGCAAAATCCCTGTGGCCGACCGCGATGCCGCGGTGCGCGACGCCGCTGCCCAGGTGCAGCTTGGAGAGTTGTTGCATCGTTATCCCCGAGAACTTTCTGGCGGCCAGCGCCAGCGTGTGGCATTGGCCCGCGCCATCGTGCGCAGGCCCTCCGTGTTCCTGATGGATGAGCCGCTGTCCAATCTCGATGCGAAGCTCCGTGGCCACATGCGCGCAGAGCTCAAACACATGCAGCATACCCTCGGCATCACCACGATCTACGTGACCCACGACCAGATCGAAGCCATGACGCTGGCCCGCCGCGTGGCCATTCTTGAGCGCGGCGTATTGCAGCAGCTCGCAACACCTGCCGAAATCTATAACAACCCGGCCAATCTTTTCGTGGCGCAGTTCATCGGCTCGCCGCCCATGAACGTTGTGAAGGGCTCCCTCGACGGAAAGAACTTCTTGGCCAATGGCGCCAGGATTGCAACCCCTGTGGGCGGCAGGATTGCCAGCGCCGTGCTGGGTGTCCGGCCGGAAGATTGCAGCGTGGTGGCCCCGGCGAAGGGTGCCATCAAGGGTGAAATCTACGCAACCGAGCTGATCGGCGACCACACGCTGGTGACCTTGAAGGCAGGAAGCGACCTGCTCACCGTCAAGGCAGCCAAGGATTTCACCGCCAAGCTCGGCGAAAAAGCGGGCGTTGGCTTCAGCACCGACCGCCTCTTCGTGTTCGATGAAAGCAACGGCGAGCGGGTTCGCTAGAGCATAACGCGCCAAGACGGAATCGTCCTGGCGTTCAGTTATGCTCCAGCTTTGAATCCGCGATCACGTTTATGACTTTTGACGGTTCCGTCAAAAGTCATCGTGATCTGAGGTCCCCCACGTCAGGAATAACTGAATTTTTCAAAAGCTTCTCTTAACCTTTGAGGCAGGTGAGGCGCAGATTCTATCCATAAATGATGTAAATACATCAATAAATGATCTTCGATACCGCAAATAGTTGACTATATCTCATCATTTCGTTTGATTAGGTCGTAACTTTTTGATACCTGTGACGTTATCCACTTCAAGGGCAATGAGGACGATCATGCAAATTGACAGCACCACGCGCTCCCAGCTTTTAAGCCTCGGCCTCGGGTCTTCGGACGGCATGTCATGGAACGCCACGGCGGCCGAACTCTACGAACTCGCCATCATGCGGGGCGAAGCCCAAGTGGCCGAAGGCGGCAGCCTTGTTGTCACAACCGGCAGCCACACGGGCCGCAGCCCCCAGGACAAGTTCATTGTGCGTGATGCCACCACCGAAAGCACCATCTGGTGGGATAACAACAGGGCCATGACGCGCAGCCACTTTCAGGCCCTGAAGCAGGATTTTCTGGTCCACGCCAGAAACAGCAACCTGCTCATTCAGGATTTGATCGCCGGCGCCGATCCCGCCCATCAATTGCACACCCGCGTGATTTGCGAAAATGCCTGGCATGCCCTGTTCATCCAGCATCTCCTCATAGCACCGAAGGAAGGCCAGGGTTTCGCCCCCGGCCTTACCATCATTGACCTGCCGTCCTTCAAGGCTGACCCGCAAAGGCATGGTACGCGCAGTCAAACCGTGATCGCCCTTGATCTCACCAATGGCCTCGTGCTGATTGGCGGCACCCAATATGCGGGCGAGATCAAGAAGTCCGTGTTCACCGTTTTGAACTACCTGTTGCCCGAGAGAGGCGTAATGCCCATGCACTGCTCCGCTAATGCGGGCAATACGAATGACACCACGGTTTTCTTCGGCCTGTCCGGCACAGGCAAGACAACGCTTTCGGCCTGTGCCACACGCACGCTGATTGGTGATGATGAGCATGGCTGGTCAGACACGGGCGTCTTCAATTTTGAAGGCGGCTGCTACGCCAAGGTGATCAGGCTTTCCGCCGAAGCGGAGCCCGAAATTTTCACCACCACGAAGCGTTGGGGAACCGTGCTTGAAAATGTTGTGATGGATCAGAGAACGCGAAAACTCGATCTGAACGACGATGTTCTGACCGAGAATACCCGCGCCGCCTATCCCCTAAGTTACATTCCCAATGCCAGTGCCTCCGGCATTGCGAGTGTGCCCAAGAACATTGTGATGCTCACCGCTGATGCTTTCGGCGTGCTTCCACCCATCGCGCGGCTCACGCCGCAACAGGCCATGTATCACTATCTCTCGGGCTACACTGCAAAGGTTGCCGGAACCGAGCAGGGCGTGGTGGAACCAACCGCCACCTTCTCCACCTGTTTCGGCGCGCCTTTCATTCCGCGCCACCCCAGCGTCTATGGCAATCTTCTGCGTGACCTTATCGCGCGCCATAATGTGAAGTGCTGGCTGGTGAACACAGGCTGGACCGGTGGCGCCTATGGTGTCGGCAACCGTATGCCGATCAAAGCAACCCGTGCTCTTCTCACTGCAGCCATGAACGGGTGGCTTGATAACGCAGAATACCGCACCGACCCGCATTTTGGCTTTGCCGTTCCCAGGTCGGTAGAAGGCGTGGATACGAAAATTTTGAATCCGCGCGAAACCTGGACCGACAAAAAGGCCTATGATGCCCAGGCGCGAAAACTGGTCTCCATGTTCGTGAAAAACTTCGACACCTTCAAGGACCATGTCGAAAGTGATGTCATGGACGCCAGTCCGCAAATGGCATTGGCCGCGGAGTAGGAAGGGTATTTCTTACAATTGAAACAAATTCCATTCTCATCATGACCGGACTTGATCCGGTCATCTTCTTTCAACGGAGAAGATGCCCGCATCTAACGCGGGCATGATGAGTGGGGGAAGTAGATAAAACTATCACTCCCTAATCTTACTGTGTCATAAATTTCTGCGCTGTGCCGCGCGTGCGATTGGAGCGGCGCAACACGGACATCGCGGCAGGCTTCTGATGAGGGCGAGGATGAGCCGCCGTCGCATGGTCGCAATGGAGTTCGGGATGTGCCGT
>CAZAMS010000163.1:0-14471 GCA_964486305.1 uncultured Aestuariivirga sp. | reverse complement strand
CCTCAGCAGCCTGACGAATCACATCAGGCGTTGAAGGGAAAATGCCCGTGCCATTGAGTCGCCACAAGAGTCAACGGGCACTTGTGACTGATTCCTCCACATGAAATTATGGGACGGAGACGCCCGGATTGACCCTGGCTTCAAGCTCGGCAAGGCGCTTGGCCAGCGCGTCATTCTCTTCGCGGGCCTTTTGCGCCATGTCGCGCACCACTTCCAGTTCCTCGCGTTTCACCAGTTCGAGGTTGTTCAAAACCCGCTCAACCTGGGACTGAACCATGGTGTCAACTTCCTTGCGCAGGCCCTGGGCCGCACCCGTGGCATTGGTCATCAGCTTGGCAAGTTCGTCAAAAAAGCGGGACGATGTGGTGGTCATGGGGCAATTCCTTCTGTGCCCACATAGCTATGATCTCATGGGGAAATTTTCAAGGGCCTAGAGCATGTTCCGGCAAAGTTGCACGACTTTGCCGATAGGAACATGCTCCAGGTTAATAATCTGGCGCGATTTCTTTTCGCTCAGGTGATTCCACCTAAGCGGAAAGCGCGCTGGTGCCACGGGCCTACTTGAGTGTTAATTTGCCAAAGATGCAATTTGGATGGAAATTCTGCATTGGGAGAGCGGTCGCATTGAGCCAAGGCAATCTAGACGAAGTCCGTAGGGCCTACGCTAGGGAAATGGCACGGGTGAGCGCCTCGCCGGACCCGCGCCTTGAACAGGTTTTTTATTCCGTGCCGCGTGAGGCTTTTCTGCCGCCTGGACCATGGAAGGTGCTTGTCGAAGGCAGGTTTGTCGAGACACCGAGTTCGGACCCCGCCCATGTTTATCAAAACGCGGCCATCGCTCTCGATGCCAGGAAAGGTATCAACAATGGCGAGCCTTACCTGCACGCCATGTGGATTGGCTCTGCCGTGCCGCAGCCCGGGGAAACCATCACGCAGATTGGCTTGGGGATGGGTTACTACACGGCAATCCTGTCGCTCCTCGTGCTGCCCGGCGGACACCTGATTGGATTTGAGATCGACCGCGATCTGGCGGAGATCGCACGCCGCAACCTCGCGTTCTTCGAAAATGTGTCGGTCGTGGCTGGCGATGCAACCTTGCTTGAGATCCCGCCCTCAGACCTGATCTATGTGAGTGCCGCAGTCGTCGAACCGCCGGAGCAGTGGCTGACAGTACTCCGCCCCGGTGGACGATTGATTTTTCCCTGGCGGCCGACGGTAGATGTGGCACTCGCCATGCTGGTGAAACGTGTCACGGAGGGCTTCGAGGCGAGGCCCCTGATGTCATCCTGGTTCATCCCCTGCGCGGGAGCTTCAAGCCACAAGGGCAATTTGCTTGCGCCCAATCCTTCAACCGCGCAGCGCATTCAGTCACTTCACCTCACCCGCATAAAAGTCCCTGATGAAAGCGCTGTTGCCATCTATGAGCACTGTTGGTTCTCCAGTGCAAAGGCCGGCGGGTAACTCTCTCAGCTCTTTTACGAAAGCAATGCCGACAGAGGACCGGCCAAAGCCGGATTGGTTGCAAGTATCGGGTTGCCCAGGCGGAAAACATCGCCGGACATAAAGTCATTGGTCCATCCGCCCGCTTCCTTGACGATGCAGAGTCCTGCAGCGACGTCCCATATATTGATGTGGGCTTCCCAATAGCCGTCCATTCGGCCATCTGCAGTCATAGCCAAGCCTATCGCGCCGGAGCCCAAGCGGCTGTATTCGCAATGGGCTTCAAGCAGCGCGGAAATTGCCTGAACATGGGGAGCGATGGGGCGGCGGTAACTAAAGCCCATTCCCATGCGCGCCTCGCTCAGCTTCGTTACCGTGCTGACTCTTATCCTCGCGCGGTTGAGGGTCGCCCCGGTCCCGCGTTTGGCCGCATAAAGTTCATCGGTCACCGGATTGTAAATTATACCGATGATCGGCGCGTTCCGGAAAACGAGACCGAGCGATACGCACCAGAGCGGAATTCCCCGGAGAAAATTTGCCGTGCCGTCAATGGGATCAATGACCCAAGTGGCATCGCTACCAATATTTTGCTGTCCGCGTTCCTCGCCGAGAAAGGCATCGCGGGGAAACATTCGCGCAAGGGTTGAAACAATTTCGTCTTCGCAGGCGCGATCGGCCTCACTCACGAGGTCCTGAAGTCCTTTTGTCTCGACGTTGAGTTTTTCGCGGCTTCGATATTGCCGGGCGGCTTCCTGGCCGGCCTCGCGTACCAGCCCAATGGCCGTGTGAAACCGCCGGTCAAGGTCGCCTTCATCCATCATCCATCTCCAGGAAAGTCCATACTGGCCAACAGCATGGTCTTCTGTCATGCTGTCACAAAACTGTCATAAATAAAAGTCCGAACAGGGAGGTGTGTCATGACTTCAATCACCAGAAAAATGTTTAACTCTTCGGCTGCCCTGGCGTTCGTCGCCTTGGCGTTTGGCGTGCCCGCACAGGCCGAAGGCAATCTCACCGTTTACTGCTCCGTGCAGGAAGAATGGTGCCAAAGCATGGTCAATGAGTTCCAGAAGGCGACGGGCATTTCCGTGGCGATGACGCGGAAAAGTTCCGGCGAAACCTTTGCCCAGGTGAAGGCTGAATCAGCCAACCCCAAGGGCGACATCTGGTGGGGCGGCACTGGCGATCCCCATCTGCAGGCGGCTGAGGAGGGGCTGACGGAAGCCTACGAGTCCCCCATGCTTTCAAAGCTTCATCCATGGGCGGTCATGCAGCATGAAACAGGAAAGGGAGCGACCGTCGGCGTCTATCTCGGGGCTCTCGGTTACGGCTACAACAGCGAGTTGCTCGAGCAGAAGAAGATTGCAGCACCTGCCTGCTGGTCGGATCTGATCAAGCCGGAATTCAAGGGCGAGGTTCAGGTTGCAAATCCAAACTCATCGGGAACGGCTTACACCTTCCTTGCCACGATGGTTCAAATTCTCGGTGAGGAGGAAGCTTTCAAATATTTGAAGACCCTCGACGGGAACATCAACCAGTACACGAAATCGGGAGCCGCACCGGCCCAGGCGGTGGCTAGAGGTGAGACCTTGGTTGGCATCGCATTCCAGCATGATGTGATCACGCCCACCATTACGTCGAATGCCCCAATCAAGAATGTGAGCCCGTGCGAAGGAACCGGATTTGAGATCGGCTCCATGAGCATCATCAAGGGCGCCCCCAATCTGGACAATGCCAAGAAGTGGTATGATTGGGCGCTTACGCCTGAGGCCCAGAAGCTTGGCGCCGCATCGAACAGCTATCAGAATCCATCCAGCATGGAGGCCCCCATTCCGGAGCAGGCTCCGAAGATGGCGGATATCAAGCTGATCGAGTATGATTTTGCCAAGTACGGCGCTTCAGCCGAGCGCAAGCGGTTGTTGTCGCGCTGGGACTCTGAAATCGGAGCGAAATGACATCGGACAGGGAGCCGGCGGCGAAACGCCGCCGGACTCCATAACCATGCCAGAGCTTTCCAAACAGTCGCGCCACATTCTATTGCGCGCCGCCGTGGGCCTCGTGGGAGCAATTTTCCTGCCATGGTATGTCGTTCCCTCAGGCATTTGGTCGTTTGCCTGGATTGCGCAGTTTGGCGAGGGCAGTGCGGCACCCTTGTTGTTTCAGGCGCTGTTACATGACCGCTGGCAACTTTTGCCAATTGGCCTTTGCCTGCTCGTTCCAATTTTCGAGATTCTCCGGGCGGGAGGTCCGCGTGGAACTGCGGTTGCGGCAGCCGGCGGCGTCGGCCTCTTCTGGATGTTTGCGCAAGGCCTGCTCATTGGGCTGAAAGGCTGGAATGTTTCCGGGCTTGAGCAGGCGTTTGGCCCCGTCGCATCGCAGACCGGGTTTGGTGTCGGTGCCGTCATTTGCGGCTGCGCATTGCTTCTCATCTTCTCATCCGGCCTTGCGCTCAATGGTCTGATGCGGGGTGATGGCTTCCTCGTCAGTTCAATTGCGGTTGTTGCCTCCTGCATCGCCTTGTTTGTGTTTTATCCCGTCTTCCTCATTCTCGTTGAGTCAGCCGTCACCCCTGACGGCGGCTATTCATTCGCTGCATTGGTGGCCCGCGTCTTTTCCGTCGATGTTGGCCAGGTCACCTTGAACAGCCTTGCCCTTGGCATTGCCACGGGGCTGGCCACAACCTTGCTGGGCCTCGGTTTTGCACTGCTGCACAAGCGCACCAATTTCCGGGCCAAGGGTCTGCTCAGATTGCTCGCAATCCTTCCGATCATTACGCCACCTTTCGTGATCGGGCTTGGCATCATTCTGCTGTTTGGAAGAAATGGCGTGGCGACATGGCTGATGAGCGAGATGTTCGGCATTCCGCCGAGTCGCTGGATATATGGCTTCTTCGGCTTGTTGCTGGTTCAGACGCTGGCCTTCGCACCCATTGCCTATCTAGTGATCATTGGCGTTGTCGAAGGCATCAGCCCTTCCATGGAGGAGGCCTCGCAAACCCTGCGGGCCAATCGCTGGCAGACCTTCGCTAACGTGACTTGGCCCCTGATGCGTCCGGGGCTTGCCAATGCCTTTTTGATCGGTTTCGTGGAAAGCTTGGCTGACTTTGGTAATCCTTTGGTGCTTGGCGGCAACTTCGATGTCCTGTCGACCGATATCTTCTTTGCCATCGTCGGCTCGCAGAATGATCCCGGCAGGGCGGCGGCACTGTCGATTGCGCTTCTTGCACTGACACTCTCGGCTTTTTACTTGCAACGCAGGTGGCTCGGCCGACGCTCCTATACGACGATTGCCGGGAAGGGCGATACAGGCCTTCCGGCGGTTCTGCCCGATGGCGTGCGGCGGCTGATCTACTTTACAGCGGTGCCGTGGCTTGCCTTTACGGTTTTGCTTTATGGGATCATTCTCATTGGAGGATTTGTCAAATCCCTCGGCATCGACAATACGTTGACCTTCCAGCACTACATCACGGCCTTTGGAATTGAATGGACGGACCGCGGACTGCTGTGGACGGGCAGGGCGTGGCCATCCTTTTTTACCACCATCGGCGTTTCCGCCATGGCTGCGCCTTTTACGGCGGCAATCGGCTTGCTCACTGCCTATCTTCTCAATCGCCAGCGCTTCTTCGGCCAATCTACTTTTGAGTTTATCACCATGTTGAGCTTTGCCATTCCCGGAACGGTCATCGGCGTGAGCTATATTCTGGCCTTCAATGTGCCGCCCATTGAAATCACTGGGACCGGGCTCATCCTCGTCATCTGTTTTGTATTTCGCAATATGCCCGTCTCAATCCGGGCAGGCATTGCCGCCATGAGCCAGATTGACCGGAGCCTTGATGAATGTTCGCTCATGCTGCGCCACGGAAGCTTTGCCACAATCCGGCGGGTGATCCTGCCGCTTCTCAGGCCGGCGATTATCGCTTCACTGGTTTATGCCTTCGTGCGGGCCATCACGTCGGTGAGTGCGGTCATATTTCTGGTCAGCGCCCAGTATAATCTTGCCACGGCCTATATTGTCGGGCGGGTGGAGGTTTCGGATTTCGGTGTCGCCATTGCCTACAGCTCCGTGCTCATCCTGTTCATGCTTCTCGCAATCGGGGCCATTCAGCTTGGGGTCGGTGAGCAGCGGCGCTCCAACCGGGGCGTTCAGCCATTGGCCGTTCGTGGGGGTGTTGCATGACAATTGTCAGCCGGTCGGCTGCCGTAAAACTCGATTCCGTCACCAAATCATTTGGCAATACGGTAGCGGTTGACAACATCACGCTTGATATCGAGGCTGGCACGCTGGTGACATTGCTCGGTCCCTCGGGTTGTGGAAAAACCACCACGCTCCGCATGATTGCCGGACTCGAAACGCAAACCTCGGGTCGTGTCCTGATTGGCGGAAAGGATGTGACACTGCTTCCACCAAACGAGCGCGATGTCAGCATGGTGTTCCAGTCCTACGCCCTGTTCCCGCATATGAGCGTCATCGAAAATGTTTCCTACGGGTTGCGGCAATCGCAAGCTTCGCGACAGGCCCAGCGGGCCAAGGCCCGCGAGGGCCTGAAGATGGTCGGACTTGAAGGTTATGATGACCGCCTGCCCTCGGAATTGTCCGGCGGCCAACAGCAGCGCGTGGCGGTTGCTCGCGCGCTGGTGTTGGAACCGCAGGTGTTGCTGTTTGACGAGCCGCTTTCCAATCTGGATGCGAAGCTGCGGCGCCGGATGCGGGAAGAGATAAGAGACCTGCAGCAGACTTTGGGGCTTACCAGTGTTTATGTGACCCATGACCAGGAAGAGGCTCTCGCGGTTTCGGACAAAATTGTCGTCATGAACGGCGGCAGGATTGCACAGGTGGGAACGCCGCATGATCTTTATTTGCGGCCAGCGGATGCCTTTGTCGCCGATTTCATCGGCAGCGCCAATCTCATTCCCGGAAGCATCACTGCGCGCGACGGGGAGAAAAAAAATATCACGATTGATCTGGGCAACCTGATTGTCGATGTGCCTGACCGTGGCTATGAGGGCAACGAGATCTATCTTGTCGTGCGTCCAAGTGGCGTCAGCCTCGACGCCAAGGGTTCAAAGGGCGCTTCGCTGCCTGCAAAGATCGAGAAAGCAACCTATCTCGGATCCCACTGGGAATACACGATCAGCACGGCCAAAAGTTCGATGTTTGTGGTCCAGCCGACTCACAAGATATTCAAGCCGGGATCGCGCGTGTTTGCCACCCTTGACCCGGACCATATCACGGTGGTCCAGCGCAGCTGATTGACGAATTCCTTCCTTTGATCATCAGCAGATAGCGGCATTGCTGCCGGAGCCGGCATTCAAGGTTAACTGGCATGGGGCTTGCCTTGTTAACGCCAAGCGGCCGCCATCGGGGACCGCCCCGTTTCACCTGTCCGAGGCCCAGACCTGTGCAAAACCCTTCCTACTTTGACACGATGCCG
The DNA here is from genome assembly GCA_964486305.1 of uncultured Aestuariivirga sp. GTDB lineage: Bacteria > Pseudomonadota > Alphaproteobacteria > Rhizobiales > Aestuariivirgaceae > Aestuariivirga. The sequence goes on along the minus strand of CAZAMS010000163.1, from coordinate 7,600 downwards.
CAAACTGTTGGAATTCCGGCCCTCCAGCCCGCCGTTAACGCTGTTGCACGGAGCCGGGTGGAGGTCCTGACCCAAATCGGGAAGGCTGAACCCCTGTGGCGCGAATTGGTACAGCAGGGGGCCATCTGCAGCCGCTATCAACACTATTCCTGGATGTCACTGTGGTGGGACCATATCGGCAGCGTCACGCAAGCTGCACCACACATCACCGTGCTCAGGGATGAGACGGGCAAGCCCGCCCTTATGTTGCCGCTCCTGCGCAAACGGCTGGGCCCCATCCACGTCGGCTTCTTCATGGGTGGCAAGCACACAAATTTCAATCTGCCGGTCTGGCGGCTTGAGTTGCTGAAGGATGCCGGTCTTGATCAGCTGCTCGAAAGTTTGCGCAACAATGGGCCGCGCATCGACCTTCTCATTCTGCTGAACCAGCCCGCAACGTGGCGAGGTGTGGCCAACCCAATGTTGCAGTTGCCCCACACGGCATCACCCAGCCAAGCCTATGGTGGTGCGCTCAAGTGTGATTTTGAAGACCTGCTCAAGGAGCGCATGGGATCGGGATCACGCAAGAAGCTCCGGCAAAAGGAGCGCCAGCTTGTGGCGACGGTGGGGCCAGTCTCCTATCTGCGCGCACAAACACATGCCGAGGTCGATTGGGTGCTCGAAGCCTTCTTCAGGCAGAAGAGCGAGCGCATGCGCGAACTCGGTCTCAATAATGCCTTTGATGCACCAGGGGTGAAAGAGTTTGCCGCCGCTGCCGCCCATGAGATCGATCCCGACACGGGAGAGCCGATCATTGAGCTTTTTGCAGCGCTGGCTGGGGACACGATCATCGCCACCTTTGGCGGCATTATTGCCCACGGGCGCTTCAGCGGCATGTTCAATTCCATTGCGGGAGCAGAGTTCAGGGACTACAGCCCGGGTGAGCTGTTGCTCTCCAATGTAGTTCGCATGTGTTGCGAACGCGGCTACAACAGGTTTGACCTCGGCATTGGTGATGCGGCCTACAAGCAGGTGTATTGCAAGGACGCGGAGCCGCTCTACGACTCGGTCATTCCCATCACGGCAGCGGGACATGTCGTGGCACCAATTTGGCGCGCGGGCCTTGCCATGAAGAGCAGGATCAAGCAGTCGGACGCGCTGCTGCGTGGGATCCGGTTTATGCACCAGTTGATTTCCAGAAAGTTCGCCGCATGAAATTTCAGACAACTGATGTAACTATCATCGGTTGCGGGCTTGCCGGAGCAACGGCAGCGGCAATGCTGGGCCGGGCAGGGGTTGCTGCCGTTCTTATCGATCCACATGTGGAACAGCGCCCGGAATTCCGCTGTGAGAAGCTCGATGATTCCCAGTTGGCGCTGCTCCGCCTTACGGGCCTTGCCGATGATGTGCTGCCGCAGGCCTGTGTCGACGGGCAGGTCTGGGTGGCGCGCTATGGCCGCCTGATTGACCGCAAACCAAGCGGGCGGGCGGGCATCATGTATCATGATCTCGTAAACGCAGTCAGGAAGCAAATTCCAGCCAGTATCCCGCACATCGTAACGAAGGTCGCGGGGATCACAACTGGAGCCGGGAGACCGCTTGTCACACTCGCTACGGGAGAAGTGATTTCACCGAAACTTGCGATCCTGGCCACGGGGTTAAATCCGGGCTTGCGCGATGTGCTTGGGATCAGCCGCGAGACGCTCAGCCGGTGCCATTCGATCAGCATCGGCTTCGACATGCAGCCTGCTGAAGGCCAGCCTTTTGCATTTCCGGCACTCACCGTATTTCCGGAGCGGCCGGGCCAGGCCATGGCCTATCTCACGATTTTCCCGGTGCATGGCGGCATGCGTGCCAACCTGTTCGTCTATTGGGGTATGGACGATGCGCGGCTGCGAACGTTCCGCCATCACCCGAATGAAGCGCTTCTCGACCTTATCCCCACGCTTGCCCGTTTCACTGGCCCCTTTACTATTGAAGGACAGGTGAGCATCCGTCCGGTTGATCTCGTCCGGGTCGGTGTGCCGCAGAGGCCGGGCATTGTGCTGATTGGTGATGCCTATTCGACCTCGTGCCCCGCGGCAGGCACGGGCGCCAACAAAGTTCTGACCGATGTTCAGCGCCTGTGCTCAACCTATATTCCTTCATGGCTCAACAAGGAGCAGATTGAGGCGGCCGATGTGGCCTCGTTCTACGCCGATCCGGTGAAGGTCCAATGCGAGGCGGAGTCTCTGCAAAAGGCGTTTTGGCTCCGTAAGGCTTCAACGGGCATGTCGCTTGGCTGGCGCTGCTGGCGCGGTGCGCGGTTCGTGGCCCAATCAGGTCTCGGGCGCCTGCGTGACCTCAAGCGCATGGTGCCCAATGCAGCCCATGGCAAAGACGCAACAGACGTCCTGGGCCGGGCATAAGCCAACCCTCACGATTGGCTTCGGATCAGGTTGAGAAGGCTTGACGGAAAGCTGCGACGCAGACACTGTCCGCCGCCATGGTCACTTTTGCCGTTCTGCCGTTCCCGAATATCGATCCCGTGATCTTTTCCATCGGGCCCTTCGCCGTGCGCTGGTATGCGCTGGCCTATATCGTGGGTATCATCTTTGGCATCTGGTACATGAAACGGTTGGTTTCCAATCCGAAGCTCTGGGCCGGAACGACACCTTCAGCCACGACAGCCCAGATCGATGATTTTTTTCTCTGGGCCGTGCTCGGCGTGGTGCTCGGCGGGCGGGTTGGCTACTTGCTGTTCTATGGCTGGACGCAAATGCTCAGCGATCCGCTTTACATTTTTCGCGTCTGGGAGGGCGGCATGTCGTTCCATGGCGGATTTTTCGGCGTGATCATTGCGTCCTATGTCTATGGCCGACGTCACGGCATTGGGCTTGACTGCCTGCTGGATTTGGGGGCGGCGGCAACTCCCGTGGGTCTCGGCCTCGGACGGCTGGCCAATTTCATCAATGGCGAACTTTATGGCAGGGAGACTTATCTGCCCTGGGCTCTTGTATTTCCGAATGATCTGACGGGCCTGCCGCGCCACCCCAGCCAACTCTATGAATTTGCCCTTGAAGGGGTGGTGCTGTTCGCGGTCATCAACTATGCGGTTTATCGCTACAAGATACTGACGAAACCCGGCCGCGCCGCGGGTCTCTACGCCCTGATCTATGGCCTCTCAAGGCTCGTGGTTGAATTTGTGCGCGAGCCCGATGCGCATTTGGGTTACTTCGGCGGCTTTCTCACCATGGGCATGATCCTGTCCTTGCCGCTTCTGGCCATCGGCATCTGGCTGCTGTTGCGCTCAAGAAAACCGGTATGACACAGCTTGAAAAAATCATCGGCGAAATTATCGCCGCTGAAGGCCCCATGCCGATTGACCGCTATATGGGCCTGTGCCTCGGCCATCCGGTTCATGGCTATTACATGAAACGGGATCCCTTTGGCGAGCAGGGGGATTTCATGACGGCGCCGGAGATTTCGCAGATCTTTGGCGAGTTGACCGGGGTGTGGTGTGCGGCGGCGTGGGATGCGATGGGAAAGCCAGCGCAGTTCAATCTCGTCGAACTGGGGCCGGGCAGGGGAACCCTAATGGCCGATATTCTCAAGGCCGCAAAAGTCATGCCGGGATTTCGCGATGCCGCGCGGGTTCATCTGGTTGAAATGAGTCCGACTTTACGCAAGTTGCAGAAAGAAAAACTCGGGAGCGGTGTGACGTGGCATGACTCCTTCGCAAGTGTTCCCGATGACCCCATGCTGCTGGTTGCCAATGAATTCTTCGATGCCATTCCCATCCGGCAATTTGAAAAGCGCTATGGCAAATGGCTTGAGCGCTGCATTGGGGCAGAAGGCATGGGGTTCATGCCTGCCGCATTGGACAATGCGCAAGGGGCCAATGGGGACGTGATTGAATTTGCCCCTCAGCGTTTGGAGACCGCCTCGGAAATGGGGCGGCGCATGGCAAAACAGAAGGGCTGCGCCCTCATTATTGACTACGGCCATCTGCAAACCGCGCCTGGCGATACGTTGCAGGCGGTGCGGGCCCATGAATATGTGGCCGTGACGGATCGGCCCGGCGAAAGTGACATCACGAGCCATGTGGATTTTGAGGCGCTTGCCAAAGCGCTCAGTCAGGGTGGTGCCAGGGTTCATCTTGCCATCACCCAGCGGGCTTTTCTCCTCGCCATGGGGCTGGAGCGGCGGGCCGCCATTCTTTCGTCAAAAGCCGATGCGAACACGAAAGACATCCTGGCCCGCGCCGTTGCAAGGCTGGTGGGCGAAACGGAAATGGGCAATCTCTTCAAAGTCATGGTAGCAACATCGCCGGAACTTCCACCGCCCTATCCCTTCGGGACACCATGATAGAAACCCGCGAACTCAAACACCCCGGCGTCGCCCACGGCTTTTTCGGCCGGCAGGGCGGCCATTCGCGGGGCATCTTCGCATCGCTCAATTGCGGTCTGGGGTCCGGCGATGACCGCGCAACGGTGCTGCGCAACCGGGAGGTGGTTGCAAAAGCCCTTGGTGGCCGTGAGCCGCAGATCGTCACCACCTATCAGGTGCATAGTGCGGAGGCCATTGTTGTCACCAAGCCATGGCCGCACGACGAACGCCCGAAAGTCGATGGCATGGTGACCAATGTTCCGGGCCTGATCCTGGGAACCTTGACCGCCGACTGCGGCCCCGTGCTTTTTTCAGATCACAGGGCAGGTGTCATTGGCTGCGCCCATGCGGGATGGAAGGGCGCGCTCACCGGCATCACCGACGCCACGGTTGTGAAAATGGAGGAGCTTGGCGCGAAACGGAAAAATATTTTTGCGGTGCTCGGCCCCACCATATCAAAGTCCGCCTATGAGGTTGGGCCTGAATTTTTCCAGCGCTTTGCCGAGGCAGCCGCAGGCAATAAAATCTACTTCACCGACTCAGTGAAGAGTGGGCATTATATGTTTGATTTACCAGCATACCTGATCGTCCGAATGAAAACCTTTGGCATAGGCACTGTCATCGACTGCGGGCTTTGCACCTACGCACGCGAGGCGGAATATTTCTCCTATCGCCGTGCAACACACGCACACGAAAAGGACTACGGGCGGCAGATTGCCGCCATCACACTCACTTAGGGAAATTCATGGCTCTTCATTTTACGGCATCCGAATATCAGCAGCGCATCACGGCGGCGATTGCCTCAATGCAGAAGAACAATCTCGATGGCCTGCTGATGTTCCAGCAGGAGAGCATGTATTATCTCACGGGTTACGACAGCTTCGGCTTCTGTTTTTTCCAGTGCCTCTATCTCGGTGCCGATGGCAAGTTGGTGCTGCTCACACGTTCAGCGGATTTGCGCCAGGCGCAGCACACCTCGATCATTGAGGACATTCGCATATGGACCGATCAAGCGGGGGCGCAACCGGCAACGCAACTCCGCGACATGCTGGAAAGCCTGGGCGCGCGCGGAAAACGCCTTGGCATTGAAACCAACTCCTACGGTCTCACCCATTTCAACGGGAAGGCTGTTGACGCAGCGATGGATGGTTTCTGCACGCTGGTTGAATCCACCAATCTCATAAACGTCCTGCGCCTGATCAAATCTCCGGCAGAACTCAAATATGTGCGCAAGGCCGGGAAGCTTGGTGACGAAGCCCTAAAGGCGGGGATCAGGAAAACCAAAGCTGGCGCTGATGAGGGCGACATTCTCGCCGCCCAGCACGCGGCCATCTTCTCCGGCGGCGGCGATTATCCTGGCAATGAATTCATCATTGGCTCTGGTCGCGATGCGCTTCTTGGCCGTTACAAATCAGGCCGCCGCAAATTGTCGAAGCGGGATCAGCTCACCATTGAACTGGCTGGTGTCTATCGTCATTACCATGTTGCTTTCATGCGCACGATCATCATTGGCAAGCCTTCCGCGCAACATATTAAAATGGATGAGGTCTGCCGCGCGGCGCTCAGTGAAGTTGAAAATGCTTTGCGTCCCGGCAAAACCGCTGGCGATGTATTCGATGCCCATGCCCGAGTGATGGATGCCCACGGCATGCAAAAGCACCGGCTCAATGCCTGCGGCTATTCACTGGGCGCGAAATTCACGCCGAGCTGGATGGATTATCCCATGTTCTATCGCGGCAATGAAGTGGAGCTTGGGCCCGGCATGGTGTTCTTCGCCCACATGATCCTGATGGATTCCGATGCCGAGGCCGCCTATTGCCTGGGCCGCACTTCTATTATTGGGGCGAAGAAGCCCGAACCCCTTTCAAGTCACCCGCTCACCATGATTGTACGATGACACGACTGCTGACCATATTATTTCTGTTAATGCTCACCGCTTGCGCCGGGGGCAGTCAGCCCTTCGGCAAGCTTGAGCCGGCCGAAAGAACGCCAGCCATTATCACACCGCCCTGGGAGGCGATGGTGGCGGCAGGGCCGGGTGCGTCCAAGGAGTTTGATCTCGAAACGCTCCATGGTCCGGGCAAGGATAAAGCTGTTGCGGAGATTACGGATGAAGAGCCGTCAGACACAAAGGGTGCTCGGCTGGTGATCAAGGCGGTGGCCGTGGTTCCAGTGAAGGGCGCCAAGGGCAAGGGCAATGACGAATTGACCCGCGCCATGCGCCAGACCCTGACGACGGCGGGCTGGACGGTTCTCAATGCGCCCGCCAAGAATGCACTTACCATTTCAGGCCGGGTCGAGATGGCGGAGGTTTCTGGCAATATGCAAATGGTAGCTCTTAAATGGGTGGTGCAGACGCCCGATGGCGGAAAGCTTGGCAACGTGAACCAGGCCAACAATGTGCCTGCCGGTTCCCTTGACGCGGGCTGGGGTGAAACTGCCGGCTTTGCGGTGGAAGCTGCTGCCACCGGGATATTCGAGCTGATCAACAAGTTTAGGTGAACTCGCCATACAGTTTTCTATTTCTCATCATGCCCGCGCTTGACGCGGGCATCTTCTTGGCTTGGTGGCGATGGCCGGGTCAAGCCCGGCCAAGATGAGAGTTGGGGTAGGGAGAGATTAAGTGTTTCCACAGGCTGCATTTGCGCTTGTGTCATACCCTTGTTATAGAGCGCCCAAGAGCACTGCGCGGCGAGGGGTAAGCATGATGAAAATTGTGGCGGGTAACAGCAACCGGCCCCTGGCGGAAGCCATCTGTTCCTACCTCCACCTGCCGCAGACCAAGGCCGTGGTGAAGCGCTTCAACGACATGGAAGTGTTCGTTGAAATCCTGGAAAACGTGCGCGGGCAGGTCATGTTCGTGGTCCAGTCCACCAGCTTCCCTGCCAACGACCATCTGATGGAACTGCTGATCATCATCGATGCGCTGAAGCGCGCCTCGGCCAAGCGCGTGACCGCCGTATTGCCGTATTTTGGCTATGCGCGCCAGGACCGGAAACCGGGCCCGCGCACACCCATTTCGGCCAAGCTTGTGGCCAACATGATCACACGGGCAGGGGCTGACCGTGTCCTCACGCTTGATCTCCACGCCGGGCAGATCCAGGGCTTCTTCGATATCCCAACGGACAATCTTTTTGCCGGTCCCGTGCTGGTGCGCGATATCAAGCAGCATAATGATGTGGCCAATACGGTTGTGGTCTCGCCTGACGTGGGCGGCGTGGTGCGGGCCCGAGCCTTGGCAAAACGCCTCGAT
>CAZAMS010000162.1:0-6356 GCA_964486305.1 uncultured Aestuariivirga sp. | reverse complement strand
TTACGGGTTCCGTCGAGACAGGTGCCAAAGTTGCCATGGCCTGTTCCGGGCGGGGTGCCAAGTATCAGTTGGAAATGGGTGGCAAGAATCCGCTGATCGTTCTGGATGATGCCAATATCGATGCAGCCGTTGTTGCCTCCATTGACGGGGCTTTCTATCAGACGGGACAACGCTGCACGGCGTCATCACGATTTGTCGTTCAAAGCAAAATCCATGATGCCTTTGTTGACAAGATGGTAACAGCCATGAAGGCGCTCAAGGTAGACCATGCCCTGAAAGAGGGAACGCAGGTTGGCCCAGTCATTGATGAAAGCCAAATGGCACAGGATGAAAAATACATCGGAATCGCGCGCGACGAAGGTGGCGAGCTGGCCTGGGGCGGCGAGCGCCTGAACCGCGACACCAAGGGGCATTTTTTGTCACCCGCCCTGTTTGTGAATACGAAGAACGACATGCGGATCAATCGCGAGGAAGTCTTTGGTCCCGTGGCTTCCGTCATTAAAGTCGGCACCTATGACGAAGCACTGAGCGTTGCCAATGACACAGCCTTTGGCCTGTCGTCAGGCATTTTCACAACGTCGCTGAAATACGCCACGGATTTTCGCAAGAAATCGGCGGCAGGGATGGTGATGGTCAATCTGCCAACGGCAGGTGTGGACTATCACGTGCCATTCGGCGGGCGGAAAGGCTCAAGCTATGGGGCCCGTGAACAGGGCCGCCATGCGGCTGATTTTTACACGTCAATCAAGACGGCCTACTCACTTGCAGGGTAAGTTCGCCAACACGCTCAATGGCAGCGCGTAGTCTGTCGCCGGGCTGAACGGGACCAACGCCGCTTGGCGTGCCGGTAAAAATCATATCACCGGCATGCAACTCAAACAGTTTGGACAGTTCGCTGATGATTTCAGGCACAGTCCAAATCATTTCGGAAATATCGGAGTTTTGGCGCTGAACCCCATTGACGTGCAATGAAATGCTGGCGCGCTCAAGCAGGCCAATGTCTGCCTTTGGCGTGACCTCGCTGACCGGTGCCGAGCGGTCAAAGGCTTTTGCGATCTCCCATGGCCTGCCTGCTTTCTTGGCGGCTCCTTGCAAATCACGCCGCGTCATGTCGATGCCGACGGCATAGCCATAGATGTGCCTGGAGGCATCCTCGACCGCAATATTCTTGCCTCCGGAGTGGAGGGCAACAACCAGTTCAACTTCGTGATGCACATTGTTGCTTGCCGATGGATAGGGGAAGTTTTCATCCAGCAGCAAGGCATCGGCGGGCTTCTGAAAGAAAAACGGCGGTTCACGCCCGGGAATGCCGCCCATTTCAGCAACGTGGTCGTTGTAATTGCGGCCCACACAATAAATGCGCCGCACGGGAAAGCGCAGATGGGTGCCTTTTACCGGCACCGAGGCTTGTTTTGGCGCGGTAATTACAAAGCTCATATCAGTTCGATGCCGCGGTAACGGAACAGGCTGCGGGTGGCCTCGGCAGAGCCATTGAGATCAATTGCCTTGCAGGCATCCTCTATCACCACGGTATCAAAACCCAGGTTGACTGCGTCTTCTGCGGAGTAACGCACGCAATAGTCGAAGGCCAATCCAACTAAAAAAATCCTGGTAAATCCGCGCTCTTTCAAATAGCCACCAAGGCCAGTCGGCGTCACATGGTCGTTTTCAAAGAAGGCGGAATAGGAATCGACCTTATGCCGGAAACCTTTCCGCACGATAAGCTCTGTTTGCGGAATATCGAGCAGCTTGTGAAATGCCGAACCATGATGCCCCTGAATGCAATGGTCCGGCCACAGGGTTTGCGGGCCATAGGGCATTTCAATTTCTGAAAAAATTTCCTTGCCGGGATGCGAGGATGCAAAGGATGAATGGCCGGCGGGATGCCAGTCCTGGGTCAGGACAACATGTTTGAAATTCTTTGCGAAATCATTGATGAGGGGAACGACCTCATCGGCATTGGGCACCGCCAGATTTCCGCCGGCGCAAAAATCATATTGTATGTCAATGACAAGAAGCACTTCTGTTTCTGCAGTCTGCATAGGAACCTCATTGGGCCAGGGACGCGGCGCATCCCTTGAATGCCGGGAAACGATCAACAATGACATAGATGGGAATGGGATGCATGAGATGCGCCAGTTTCCCCTTATCCTCAAATATCGCGCGGAAGAGACCGCTCTTGAGGCTGTCAATAATGGATGGGGCAATGCCGCCTGCGAGATACACGCCACCGCGGGACTGCAGCGCCATAGCTGCATCGCTGGACAGGCGCGCCAGCCATGTAATGAAGTGGTCAAGGGTTTTTGTGGACGCCGCGTCGTGGCCTGCCAGGGCTGCCTGAATGACAGCCTCGGGGTTCGCCAGTTTTCCCTGGGGAGCAATTGTCTTGTACAGCAAATAAAGGCCACCGCCGCTCACCGCATCCTCGGCGGTAAACACGGAGCCGGATACATTCATGCGTTCGCGCAGGTCAAACTCTTCGCGCGTTGCAGTGGGCAATGTTACCTGGCCAAGCTCACCGGGAAGCGCCATCCAGCCGCCTTGCGGCAGGGGTGCAAGGGCTGCCATGCCAAGGCCAGTGCCGGGCCCTAGCACAATTTTGAGCTTGGGTACGGGTGAATCCTGCCCGCCTATCTGGATCAGGTCATCGCCATGCAAATGAGGGAGGGAAAGGGCCAGCGCCTCATAGTCATTCAATACCCTGAGGTGCCTTGCTTTGGCGGCCAGCCGCAGGCTTTCACTGGTGAACGACCAATCGCGATTGGTAAGCGAAATGTGCTCGCGGTCAACCGGGGCTGCGACCGCAATGGCTGCTGATGAGAGCGAAGTTACATCCCGGTTGCGCAAATATTGCTGAATTGCCCCTTCAAGCGAAGGAAAATTGTCGTTCCGCAGGGATTCCATATGCTGGATTGCCATGGAGCCCTGTTTAACTAGTCCAAAACGGGAGTTTGTGCCCCCAATATCACCGACGAGTGCAAATTCTGTCATCATTTTCCTCAGCCTTCCACTGCCACGGCCAGCGCCTAAGGGCAAGGGTGGCCGTTGATCTGGCTAAACACGATGACATCAGCTAGTAAGCGGTTTTGATTGAATGAATTGGGACATATGTGACTGATCAAATTGCCTCCGAGGTAGCGCGCCGGCGCACCTTTGCCATCATTTCCCACCCGGACGCCGGCAAAACCACGCTCACGGAAAAGCTCCTGCTTTTCGGCGGCGCCATTCAGCTGGCAGGCCAGGTGCGGGCCAAGGGTGACCGGCGGCGGACGCGCTCGGACTGGATGTCAATTGAGCGGGCGCGCGGCATTTCGGTGGTCACCTCGGTCATGACTTTTGAGTACAATAACTGCGTGTTCAACCTTCTGGACACGCCGGGCCACGAGGACTTTTCCGAGGATACCTACCGCACGCTCACGGCGGTTGATGCGGCGGTCATGGTGATCGACGGGGCCAAGGGCATTGAAGCGCGCACCCGCAAGCTTTTTGAAATCTGCCGCCTGCGCGATATTCCCATCATCACCTTCATCAACAAGATGGACAGGGAAACCCGCGAACCGCTTGATCTTCTGGATGAGATTGAAAAGGGTCTGGCGCTGACAGTTGCCCCCATGGTGTGGCCCATTGGCCTGGGCCGCGCCTTTACTGGCACCTATGATCTCAATACGCCACGGGTGCGGAGGCTTGATGAAGATCCCGCCGGACAGGTGGTTTCCGGCCCCGATGACCCGCTGTTCACCACACTGCTGACGCCACCACAACTTGCGACATGGCGCGATGAAATGGAGCTGGTGCGCGATCTCTGCCACAGTTTTGACCGCGCCTCTTTTCTTGAAGGCCATCTGTCACCGGTTCTGTTTGGCTCGGCTTTAAGAAACTTCGGGGTGCGTGATCTTCTCGACACGCTCATCGCCCATGCACCGCCACCGCGGGACCAGCAGGCGAGACAGCGCGTGATCCATGCGAGTGAGCCAAAAATGTCCGGCATTGTTTTTAAAATACAGGCCAACATGGACCCCAACCATCGGGACCGTATTGCTTTCATGCGGCTTGCTTCCGGCAAGCTCACTCGCGGCATGCGGGTGAAAATCGTGCGCACCGGAAAAACCCTTGCTCTCAATGCCCCGCAATTTTTCTTTGCCCAGGATCGTTCGTTGGCAGAGGAAGCCTTTGCTGGCGATGTCGTGGGCATTCCCAACCATGGTGTGCTGCGCATTGGCGATACGCTGACCGAGGGCGAAGATATAGTTTTCACTGGCGTGCCAAGTTTCGCACCGGAAATCCTGCGCCGGGTGAAACTCGGTGATCCCATGAAAGCCAAAAAACTGCGCAGTGCTTTGGAAGAATTGGCCGAAGAAGGTGTCGTGCAACTCTTTATCCCGGTGGATGGGTCTGCCGCTGTCGTGGGTGTGGTGGGCGCGTTGCAGCTTGATGTGCTGGCTGACCGCTTGGCAAATGAGTATGGTGTGCCGGTTGAATTTGAAACGACGCGGCATGAGGTCATGCGCTGGATTGCCTGTGATGATGCCAAGAAGCTTGATGATTTCATTGCGGCCAACCGCTTTTCTATTGCCAATGACCTTGACGGATCACCGGTGCTGATGGCGCAGTCCGCCTTCAGCCTGAACTATACGCTGGAGCGCGCGCCCGACATTAAAGCCACGGAAATCAAGGAAATGCACAGGGCTGCCTGAGGAGTTGCGATCATGTTGCCAAACGATCTCGATCTGCCACGCATCATTGCAATCGTCCTGCTTTTTTCCATGTGGGCACTTTACAGCCCGATCCTGAGCGCTCTGGGGCGCGGCACCTTGAACGCCCAATTACATGTTGTGCGCATGCGCTGGATGCGCATGCTGCTGCAAACCCACCGCGATCACCGCGCCTTCGATGCCCTGATGATGGGGCATATTTCCAATTCCATGGCCTTTTTTGGGTCCGCAACTTTGTTGGTACTTGCTGGACTGTTGGGGACACTGGCCAACATCAGCCACCTCTATGGGGCTGCCATGGAGGTAAAGTTTGTTCCCATCGTCAGCCTCGAGCTTTTCACTGCCTATTTCATTACACTTACCGTGATTATGGCCATTTGCTTTTTCTCGTTTACCTATGCGCTGCGGAAACTGTCCTACACCCTGGCCATGATGGGTGGATTGAGCGAGGCGACGGGCGATGATCCCAACTCCAAAACCATGATTTTGGAAACGGCAACCGTGATGACCGAAGCCGTGAAAAGCCTGAACAATGGCATTCGCGGATATTATTTTGCGGTGGCCGCTATCTTTCTTTTTGCTGGCCCCTACTACTACATTTTCATGACAGTGGTCATGAGCGGCCTTCTGCTCTACCGCCAGGGATTTTCAACCACGGCGCTTTCCATTGAGCGCTATGTGGATGCGATGAACCAAATAGAAAAGTGAATCTACTTAAGCCTTGAGGCTTCACGCGCAAGTGTCTCTATGCCGGACCAATCTCCGGCCTCAATCAGTTTCTTCGGCACCATCCATGAACCACCAACGGTGATGACGTTGGAGAGCTTCAAATATTTTGGCGCAGACTCCAGCGTGATGCCGCCGGTTGGGCAGAAATTTACTTGCGGCAGGGGAGAAGCGAGAGAGCTGAGATAGGGAACGCCGCCTGCTGCCTCGGCGGGGAAGAATTTCTGAAAGCGGTAGCCGCGCTCCATGAGACTCATGCATTCCGAGGCCGATGCACTGCCGGGAAGCAAGGGGACGATCACATCCTCAGCCGCATCAAGCAGAGCCTTGGTAGCGCCAGGGGAAACGGCGAAGGCGCAGCCAATGTGCTCAGTTTCCTTTAGCTTTTTACCGTCGAGCACCGTGCCAGCGCCGACGATGGCACCTTCCACCTCAGCGATAATCGCGCGAATGCATTCAAGAGCCGCCCTGGTGCGAAGCGTGATTTCAAGTACCGGCAACCCACCCTTGACCAAGGCGCGGGCCAGCGGCACCGCGTTGGCCATGTCTTCGATAACCATCACCGGTATGACCGGTGCGGCTTTCAATATCGATTCCATTCCCACCTGAACATCGCTCATCATATCAAGCCACCTCGAAAATTGATGCGCCCTGGTCGGCGCGACCGGCAAGGTTTCGGAATGCCTTGAATAGCTCGCGGCCTGTGCCGTGCTCGTTATGGGAAAGATCGGAAGTCGCTGGAACCCGCGCGGCAAATTCCTTGGCATCCACCAGAATTTCCAGGCGTCCCTTGTCCGCATCTATGCGGATGATGTCACCATCCCTGATCTTGGCGATGGAACCGCCATCGGCAGCTTCTGGTGTCACATGAATTGCGGCTGGCACCTTGCCCGATGCGCCAGACATGCGGCCATCGGT
>CAZAMS010000161.1:0-5391 GCA_964486305.1 uncultured Aestuariivirga sp. | reverse complement strand
TTGTCGGTGGCGCCATTTTCAATGTAACCAGCCCATGCAACGATATCGACCTGGCCTTCGCCCTTGCCAACTTTTTTTTTCATTTCATCGGCGAGGGCCACTCCGCTCATGGCCGTTATGGCAAGAAGCGTAAGAAGCGTGTGTTTTAATGTTTTCATAGTATCGTCTCCCTGTATTTTTTATCGTTTTCTTCATGGCATCCGAGTTGCGCGTAACCCATGTCCATGCAAAGACTTATGCGTTTGACCATGTGGTCCATAATTCAGACTAGCCCAGAAATGGTGAGAAGGTAAAGTGAAGAGCGTTTGGCTCAAAAATCCTCTGGCAATTCTGGGTGATGGGGCTGGCGGCGGGCTTGTGCTTCGGGGTGGCCGAATTGTTGAGTTGGTTGGGGCTGGGCGGCAACCTGCAGCAACGCCGGACGAGGTGTTTGATGCTTCGCGCCATGTCGTTTTGCCCGGACTTATCAATACCCATCATCATTTCTACCAGACACTTACGCGGGCCCACCCCCAGGCCATCAACAAGGAATTGTTTGACTGGTTGAATGCCCTCTATCCCCTGTGGGCCAGGCTTACGCCGGGGGCCTTGCGGCTTGGCACGCGACTGGCGCTTACTGAGCTCCTGATGTCCGGCGTGACGACAACATCCGATCACCACTATGTGTTTCCCGCTGGTCTTGATGATGCCATGGATATCCAGGTGGATGAGGCGCTGAAGCTTGGCATGCGCATTACGGTGACGCGGGGTGCCATGAATCTTTCGGTGAAGGATGGCGGCTTGCCTCCCGATAGCGTGGTGCAGGACGAAGACACCATTTTGAGCGATTGCGAAAGGGTGATTGCCAAGTATCACCAACGGGGCGAGGGCGCACAGATACAGGTGGCGTTGGCTCCGTGTTCGCCCTTTTCAGTGACGCAGTCCCTGATGTGCGCCTGCGGGGAACTGGCGGCAAAGCATGATTGTCGGCTGCATACCCATTTGGCCGAAACCCATGACGAAGATGAATTTTGCCGGGCGCGCTTTGGGTCCAGTCCGGTGGATTATCTGGAAGAGGTGGGCTGGCTCAATGACCGGACATGGCTGGCCCATGGCATTCATTTTTCCGATGGCGAGATCGGCAGGCTTGCAAAAAATGGTGTGAGCGTTTGCCATTGCCCTACGTCCAATATGGTGCTGGCCTCCGGCCATTGCCGCACGCTGGAACTGGAGAAAGCAGGCGTTGCCGTTGGGCTGGGTGTGGATGGGTCTGCCTCCAATGACAATTCGAATCTGATGGAGGGGGTGCGCCATGCCCTTTTGATGAACCGGTTGAAATATGGCCAGAACGTTACGCATCTTGATGTGCTGCGCTGGGCAACGCGGGGTTCGGCCAGATGTTTGGGCCGGTCTGATATTGGTGAAATCGCTGTGGGCAAGCAGGCTGATCTTGCTCTTTATACTTTGGATGAGTTGCGCTTTTCTGGCGCGGGGGACTCCATTGCTGCTCTTGTTCTTTGCGGCGCCCACCGGGCGGACCGCGTGATGATTGGCGGGGAATGGCGGGTTATTGATGGAGTCCCGGTTGGAGTTGATGTCGAGCGGTTACGCTTTGAACACGGGGAAGCGGCAGGGGCGTTTCTGGGGATTTAAAAAGTCACCAACTTCTCATCATGGCCGTGCTCGACATGGCCATCTTCTGTACTGTTGCTAAGAAGAAGATGCCCGCATCAAGTGCGGGCATGATGAGGAGTAGGGAGTGGGAGTTTAAGCTGCCTTCAACACCCTCTGCGCGGTGATGCCGATTTCGGCTGGGGTCGGTGCAATGGCAACGCCAACTTCGCGAAGGATTTCCACTTTTTCCGAGGCGCTTTCACCAAAGGCTGAAATGATCGCACCAGCATGGCCCATCTTGCGGCCCTTGGGGGCTGACAAGCCTGCCACGTATGCGATGACTGGTTTCTTCATATAATCTCTGATGTATTCGGCGGCTTCCGCTTCCTGGGGACCGCCAATTTCACCGATCATGACGACCGCATGGGTTTCGGGATCGGCCTCGAAGAGTTCGAGAATGTCCTTGAAGGAGGAACCATTGATGGGATCGCCACCGATGCCGACGCTGGTTGAAACGCCGATACCCAGTTCCTTCATCTGAGCTGCGGCTTCATAACCAAGTGTGCCGGAGCGGCCGACGATACCGACATGGCCGGAAAGATAGATATTGCCGGGCATGATGCCGAGGAGCGCCTTGCTCGGTGAAATGATACCGGCACAATTTGGGCCGATGAGGCACATGCGGTTCTCGGCGCGGTAGCGGCGCATGTAGCGCTTCACCTTGATCATGTCCTGGGCGGGAATGCCGTCGGTGATGGCTACACAAGTCCTGATGCCAGCGTCTGCCGCTTCCATGATGGAGTCAGCGGCGAAGGGTGGCGGCACGAAAACGATGCTTGCGGTTGCGCCTGTCTTTTCCACGGCTTCTTTCATGGTGTCGAAGACGGGCACGCCATGTTCGGAGGCGCCACCTTTGCCGGGGGTAACGCCGCCCACGATGTTAGTGCCGTAATCCATCATTTCCTTGGCGTGGAATGAGCCGATCTTGCCGGTGATACCCTGGACCAGAACGGCGGTTTTGCGATCAAGGAGGATGGTCATGCGTTTACCACATTCAAATTTGCGGACTTGTCGTTTTTCCAGGCGGCCACGGCGCGTTGAGCGGCTTCTGCCAGCGTGTTGGCACGGATGATGGGAAGGCCGGAACGGGCGAGAATCTTGCGGCCTTCTTCCACATGGGTTCCGGCCAGGCGCACGATGACGGGCACTTTTACTGGATTTTTTTCCAGCGCCTGAACCACACCTTCGGCCACCCAGTCACAACGGTTGATGCCGGCGAAGATGTTTACCAGAATGGCTTCCACGTTTACATCTGAGGTCACGAGTTTGAAGGCCTTGGCCACGCGTTCCGGCGTGGCGCCGCCACCGATGTCGAGGAAATTCGCGGGTTCGCCACCGGCGAGCTTGATCATGTCCATGGTGGCCATGGCGAGGCCTGCACCGTTCACGATGCAGCCGATGTTGCCGCTGAGGCCCACATAGGAAAGTCCGCGATCATTGGCGCGGGTTTCTCGCGCGTCCTCCTGGGATTTATCGCGGAGTTCGGCGATTGCGGGATGGCGGAACAGGGCGTTGTCGTCGAAGGTCATCTTGGCATCAAGCGCCATGACGGAGCCATCCTCGGTGACGATCAGCGGATTGATCTCGACCATGGTGGCATCGAGTTCTTCAAAGGCGCGGTAGCAGCCGAGAATGGTTGAGACTGCCTGCTGGATTTGTGCAGGGGCAAGGCCAAGGGCGAAGGCGAGTTCGCGGGCCTGGAAGGCTTGCATACCAACTGCAGGCTCAACGCTAATGCGCACGATGGAGTCAGGCTGCTCATTGGCGATATCTTCGATTTCCATGCCGCCTGCAGCGGAGGCCACAACCATGACTCGTTCGGATTTGCGATCGAGCACGAAGCCTAAGTAGAGCTCGCGGGCGATGGTTACGCCGCCTTCGACATAGAGACGATAGACGATTTTTCCCGCGGGGCCGGATTGGTGGGTGACCAGTTTCTTGCCAAGCAAATCATCGGCAGCATCAAGTACTTCATCTTCATTGCGGCAGAGCTTCACCCCGCCTGCTTTACCACGGCCACCCGTATGAACCTGGGCCTTCACTACCCAGAGCTTGCCGCCGATTTCGCGGGCGCGGTATGCCGCTTGTTCGGGGCTGTAGGCGAGGGCACCTTTGGGAATGGGTACACCAAACTTTGCGAGGATTTCCTTGGCCTGGTATTCATGAATGTCCATGATCAGGCAGCCTTTCTCAGGGCTGCTGCGGCGCCGGTCTCGCGGTAGTATTCCTGAGCGGCGGCAACACCGGAGCCCGCTTCAACGGGAATGCCCAAATCGCGCATGGCCATTTCGCTGCCTGCCAGCGCCATCATGCACATGATTTCATTGAGATCACCCAGATGGCCGATGCGGAATACGCGGCCTGCCACCTTGTTGAGGCCCGCGCCGAGGGAAAGATTGTAGCGGCTGTAGGCGTGCTTCACGAGGGCAGCTGAGTCGAAACCTTCGGGAATAACTATGGCGCTGACGGTATCAGAGTGCCACTTCGGCGCTTTGGCGCAGAGCGAAAGACCCCAGGCGGACACCGCGCGGCGCACGCCTTCGGCCAAGCGGTAATGTCTTGCGAACACATTCTCCAATCCTTCGGCGAGCAAAAGGTCAATTGAAGCTCTCAGTGCACGGAGCATATGGGTTGGCGGCGTGTAGGGGAAGAAGCCGTCCTTGTTAGTCTTGATCATGTCTTCGAAATCGAAATAGCTGCGGCGCAGGCCAGCGGCTTTGCGGGCGGCGAGCGCCTTTTGCGATACACCCACGATGGCAAGGCCAACGGGCATCATGAAGCCTTTCTGCGAACCCGTGACGCAGACATCGACGCCCCATTCATCCATGCGGAAATCGATGGAGGCAAGCGAACTCACGGCGTCAACGAAGAGCAGGGCCGGGTGGCCAGCGTCGTTCAACGCGTGGCGGATTGCGGCCACATCGCTCACCACACCAGTTGCAGTTTCATTGTGGGTGACAAGCACGGCCTTGTAGGCATGGTCTTTATCGGCCTTCAGTTTTTCTGCGAAAATTTCAACGGGCACGCCTTCGCCCCAGGGCACATCAACGACGTCAACATCCAACCCGTGGCGGGCGCACATATCAGCCCAGAGGAGGGAAAACTGGCCGAAGCGGGCAATCAGCACCTTGTCGCCGGGCGACAGGGTGTTGGTCATGGCCGCTTCCCAGCCGCCGGAGCCGGAGGAGGGGAAGAGGAATACTTGTCCGTCTCGGGTTTTGAAAATCTTTCTCAGATCCTCAAATAGGGGGAGCGTGAAGGCCGGAAGATCGGGCGCGCGCTGATCTTCCATGCTGATATCCATGGCAAGGCGAACGGCTTGGGGAACATTGGTTGGCCCCGGAATAAACAGTCCCCTGATGCCCGGCATGGTATCCTCCCTGAAACATTCCGGTTCATTCCGGATTCGTGGGGCCGAATATGAACGGGTAGGTAGAGTCCCGAAACACTCGGAACACTGGCCTTTTGGCATCCAAAAGTGTGGTAATGTACCTATTCTTTCAGGTATAAAATTAAGTAGATGCTTGATCGGTCCTACCTATTAGGGTAAAGATTTGCCATGAGCAATCCCATTGACCTGATCCTCGGTGATCCCAACCCGCTGATGTTGCAGGCGCTTGCGGAGATTTTTGACCGGGACCGACGCTTCAGCCTGATCGCCTCCTCCAAGACGGCGGAAGGGTTTCTGGAAGCCTGTCTCAGGGCGCCTGTGCCCCTAGGGGTGATCGACTGGTCGCT
>CAZAMS010000160.1:0-6601 GCA_964486305.1 uncultured Aestuariivirga sp. | reverse complement strand
CCGCCTCGATTACGTGGCGCCGATGAATCAGGAGCATGCCTATGCTCTTGCCGTTGAAAAACTGCTCGGCATTACAATACCCAAGCGGGCCCAACTCATCCGGGTTCTTTACTCCGAAATCGGCCGCCTGCTGTCCCATCTCTTGAATGTGACGACGCAGGCCATGGACGTCGGCGCCTTGACGCCCCCGCTCTGGGGCTTTGAAGAGCGTGAAAAACTGATGGTGTTTTACGAGCGCGCCTCGGGTTCGCGCATGCATGCAGCCTACATACGTCCCGGCGGCGTGCATCAGGACCTGCCTCAAAAGCTCATTGACGATATTGGGCACTTCTGCGAAACCCACCCCAAGGTTCTGGATGACATTGAAACACTGCTCACCGAAAACCGAATTTTCAAGCAACGTAATGTAGATATTGGGGTTGTCTCACTTGAACAATGTTTCGCCTGGGGCTTCTCCGGCGTGATGGTCCGCGGTTCCGGCGCCGCCTGGGACCTGCGGAAAGCCCAACCTTACGAATGCTATTCCGAAATGGATTTCGATATTCCCATCGGCAAGAACGGCGACAATTATGATCGCTACCTCATCCGCGTGCAGGAAATGCGTGAGAGCGTGAAAATCATGAAGCAGTGCGTGGCCCAGCTTTCAGGCCCGGCAGGGCAGGGTCCGATCTCGTCGAGCGATGGCAAGATCGTGCCGCCCAAGCGCGACGAGATGAAGCGTTCCATGGAAGCCCTCATCCACCACTTCAAACTTTATACCGAAGGCTACAAGGTGCCCGAAGGCGAAGTCTACGCCGCCGTTGAAGCGCCCAAGGGCGAGTTCGGCGTATATCTCGTAAGCGATGGCTCCAACAAGCCCTACCGCTGCAAGCTTCGTGCTCCCGGCTTTGCCCATTTGCAGGCCATGGATTTCATGTGCCGTGGCCACATGCTGGCTGATGTATCCGCTGTGCTTGGTTCTATCGATATCGTGTTTGGTGAGGTTGATCGATGAGCGTTCGCCGTCTTGATCCCCTACAGCCCGAAAGCTTCGCCTTTAGCGCGGAGAATATGGCGTGGGCAAAGAAAACGATTAGCGACTATCCCGTTGGTAAACAGGCTTCTGCCGTGATCGCTTTGCTCTGGCGCGCCCAGGAGCAGAATGCTGGCTGGCTTTCCAAGCCCGCTATGGAATACATCGGCAAGTTGCTCGATATGGCCTTCATCCGCGTTTATGAAGTGGCCACTTTCTATACAATGTTCCAGCTCTCGCCCGTGGGGAAGAAAGCTCATGTGCAGCTGTGTGGCACTACGCCTTGCATGCTGCGCGGCGCTGAGGATTTGAAGAAGATCTGCCAGCACAAGATTCACCACGACCCGCACCACCTTTCTGCCGATGGCAATTTCTCCTGGGAAGAAGTGGAGTGTCTCGGGGCCTGTGTGAACGCGCCCATGGTGCAAATTTGGAAAGATACCTACGAGGATTTAACGCCGGCAAGTTTTGAAAAGCTGCTTGATGATTTGGCTAGCGGCAAGAGCGTTAAACCTGGACCGCAGAATGGCCGCCAGTTGTCGGCTCCGGAAGGCGCCTTGACCTCGCTGACCGATAAGGCGCTTTACAGCAAGGATCGCACCTTCAGTCGCATGGAAGCTCCACCGCCACCACAGCCTGCTGTTCCAGTTGCAGCCCCTGTAGCTGCAGTTGCTGCGCCAGCGCCCAAAGCACCCACTGAAAAGCTTGCTGCTAAAAAACCAGCGGCAAAAAAAGCCTCCAAGAAATCCGCTCCGGCCAAGAAGCCCGCGAAGAAGAAAAAGTGAGGAAGGTAAAAATGAAACTGTCCTCACACTCATCCCTCACCCTGAGGTGCACTGCCATCGGCAGTGCCTCGAAGGGTAAGTCGCGCGCTCCGTATCTGGCAGATGCTTCGAGGCGCACGTTGTGCGCACCTCAGCATGAGGGTGTTTTAGGAGTCTTCCATGCTCGCTGACAAGGATCGCATTTTCACCAACCTCTACGGTCTCTATGATTGGGGCCTTGAAGGCGCAAAGCGGCGCGGCTGCTGGCTGGATACGAAATCCTTTATCGACAAGGGCCGTGACTGGCTGGTGAATGAAATCAAGGCTTCCGGTCTGCGCGGCCGCGGTGGCGCCGGCTTCCCCACCGGCCTCAAATGGTCTTTCATGCCCAAGGTTGTTGGGGAACGGCCCCACTATCTCATCGTCAATGCCGACGAGTCGGAACCCGGCACCTGCAAGGACCGCGAGATCATGCGCCACGACCCGCATCTTCTCGTTGAAGGCTGCCTGATCGCTGGGGCCGCCATGGCCTGCAATGTGGGCTACATCTATGTGCGCGGCGAATTCATCCGTGAGCGCGAACGCCTGCAGGCCGCCATCGATCAGGCCTATGAGGCCCGCCTCATCGGCAAGAACAACATTCACGGCTGGGATTTCGATCTCTATGTCGCACATGGCGCGGGCGCCTACATTTGCGGCGAAGAGACTGCACTTCTGGAAAGCCTGGAAGGCAAGAAGGGCCAGCCCCGTATGAAGCCGCCATTCCCGGCCAATGTCGGCCTCTACGGCGCGCCATCAACCATCAACAATGTCGAATCCATTGCAGTCTGCGGCACCATTCTCCGCCGCGGAGCCACCTGGTTCAATTCCATTGGCAGGCCCAACAATGTAGGAACCAAGCTGTTCTGCATTTCGGGCCATGTGAACAGGCCCTGCAATGTCGAAGAGGAAATGGGCATTCCTTTCCGTGAATTGATCGACAAGCATTGCGGCGGCATTCGCGGCGGCTGGGATAATTTGCTCGCGGTCATTCCCGGCGGCTCATCTGTTCCCTGCATTCCCGCACACCAGATCATCGACAGCCCCATGGATTTCGATTCATTGCGCAATCTCAAGTCCGGTCTCGGCACCGCAGCTGTCATCGTCATGGACAAATCTACAGATATGATCCGCGCCATTGCCAGGCTCGCGCAATTCTACAAGCATGAATCTTGTGGCCAGTGCACGCCCTGCCGCGAAGGCACGGGCTGGATGTGGCGCGTATTGACGCGCATGGCCGATGGCCGCGCCGAGAAACGCGAAATCGATATGCTCCTGGAAGTGACCTACCAGATCGAAGGCCACACGATCTGCGCCCTGGGCGATGCTGCCGCATGGCCGGTGCAGGGCCTCATCCGCCATTTCCGCCATGTCATTGAAGAACGCATCGATCAGTATAGCCACAATCCAGACCACGAGGGCTCGCTCGCCCGCGTGGCGGCGGAGTAGGGACATGCATCTCGCAGAACTCAATATTGGCAAGTTCAAGTATCCGACAACGGATCCGCGCATGGCGGAGTTCATGGATAATCTCGATCGCGTGAATGCCCTTGCCGAGCGTTCGCCGGGTTTTGTCTGGCGCCTCAAGGGCGACAACAACAATGCAACCGAATTTCGCGTTGGCGATGACAACGCCGTGAACCTGTCCGTATGGGAAACACCGCAGGCGCTGGAGAACTATGTTTTCAAGACTGTCCATGCGCAGTTCTATAAAAAACGTGCTGCCTGGTTTGATTTGATGGAAAAGCCCCACATGGTGTTTTGGTGGGTCGACGAAGGCCACCAGCCAACCTTGCAGGAAGCGATGGACCGGCTTGAGCACTATCAGAAAAATGGCGCGACCGATCATGCCTTTGGCTGGGCTGAAGTTATAGATGTGGAGCGCTGGCGTGCCCAGCGCTGCGCTTGAGAGGCGAGGCAGGATGCCCAAAATAAAAATAGACGGCACTGAAATCGAAATCGAAAGCGGCACCACGCTGCTGCAAGCCTGTGAGCAGGCTGGCGCCGAAGTGCCGCGCTTCTGTTTCCATGAACGGCTGTCCATTGCCGGCAATTGCCGCATGTGCCTGGTTGAAGTGAAAGGCACGCCGAAGCCCCAGGCTTCCTGTGCCATGTCGGTGAATGATTTGCGCCCCGGCCCCAATGGCGAGCCGCCGGAAGTTTTCACCCGCACTCCTCAGGTAAAAAAAGCCCGTGAAGGCGTGATGGAATTTCTGCTCATCAACCACCCGCTGGATTGCCCGATTTGCGACCAGGTCGGCGAATGCGATTTGCAGGATCAGGCCATGGCCTATGGTAAATCCTACAACCGTTTCGTGGAAAACAAGCGCGCCATTGAAGACAAATATATTGGCCCGTTGGTCAAGACCGAGATGACCCGCTGCATTCAATGCACGCGCTGCGTTCGCTTTACCACCGAAGTGGGCGGTGTTGAAGAATTGGGTGCTACTGGCCGTGGCGAAGATATGGAAATCACCACCTATCTCGACAAGGCGATGACGTCTGAACTGCAGGGCAATGTCATCGATCTTTGCCCCGTTGGCGCCCTTACTTCAGCCCCTTATGAATTCAAGGCGCGGCCATGGGAACTGCGCAAGACCGACACGATTGATGCCATGGATGCCGTGGGTTCCAATATACGGATTGATGCGCGCGGTTCAGAAGTGATGCGCATACTTCCGCGCACCCATGAGGATGTGAACGAGGAATGGATTTCCGACAAAACCCGTTTCGTCTGGGATGGTCTGAAAACCCAACGCCTCGACCGGCCCTATATCCGCGAATTCGGCAAACGTCGGGCCACGTCATGGAACGAAGCATTTGCCAGGATTGCCCAGCGCGTGAAAGCGGCCAAGCCTGAGCGCTTGGGCATTCTCTTGGGCGATCTCGTGGGTGCTGAAGAAGCCTTCTCGTGGAAGCAGTTGGCAATTTCTCTCGGCATCAAAAACATCGATTGCAGGCAGGATGGCACGCCCCTTGGCGAACAGGGCGGCCGTGCGGGCTATCTCTTCAACTCCGGCATCGCAGGCATTGAAGAAGCCGATGCCATCATGTTGATCGGCACCAACCCGCGCCTAGAGGCCCCTGTGCTCAATGCCCGCATTCGCAAGCGCCTGCTAAAGGGCGGCTGTATCATTGGTGTGATCGGCGAAAAGGCCGACCTCACCTATAAATATCACTACATGGGTGCAGGCGTTGAAAGCCTGGCGACCTTGGCCGAGCATGCGCCAGCAAAAGCCCAGAAGCCCATGTTCATCATCGGGCAGGGCGCATTGGCGCGGCCAGATGGCGCCGCTATCCTGGCCCTTGCTGCAAAAGCCGCCGCATCAATCGGTGTGGTGAGAGACAGCTGGAATGGCTTTAATATTCTCCACACCGCCGCAGGCCGCGTCGGCGCGTTAGATGTATGTGCGCTTCCGGGCGAAGGCGGAAAGAATACACGTGGCATTCTGGCGGCCGCAAAGAACACCGAACTTGATGTGCTGTTCCTGGGCGGCGCCGACGAATTCAACGCCAATGAACTTGGTTCAACCTTTGTTGTTTACATGGGAACCCACGGCGATGCAGGCGCTCACCGCGCCGATGTCATCTTGCCTTCGGCGGCTTACACTGAGAAATCAATAACTTACGTGAATACCGAGGGACGCGCCCAGATGACCATGCGTGCCGCTTTCCCGCCCGGCGAAGCACGCGAGGACTGGGCCATCTTGCGCGCCCTGTCGGAAACACTTGGCGTGACGCAAGGCTGGAACAGCCTGGAAGAATTGCGTCAGGCGATGTATGCCGTTGCTCCGCAATTGGCCGCCCTTGATCAATTTTTCCCCGCCGATCCTGCCGCCCTTTCTGAGTTAGGCCGCGGCGAGGGCAAAACGTCTTCAGCGGCCTTCGTATCGCCAATCAAAGATTTCTACATGACCAACCCCATTGCCCGCGCCTCGCGCACCATGGCTGAATGCTCGGCTGTAAAGAATGGCCGCAAACTGCAGGCGGCGGAGTAGAACATGAATGAAATGATGTTCCTCGCCGGTTTGATTGTGCTGCAAAGCGTGGCTTTGCTCATAGCCTTGCTCATCGTCGTGTCCTTCCTGATCTATGCTGATCGCAAGGTCTGGGCCGCCGTTCAGCTTCGCCGTGGCCCCAATGTGGTGGGACCCTTTGGCCTGCTGCAATCCTTTGCCGACCTTCTGAAATTCGTTTTCAAGGAAGTGATCATCCCCGATGGCGCCAATAAGGGCGTCTTCGTGTTGGCTCCCATCATCAGTGCAACGCTGTCACTCGCGGCCTGGGCAGTGGTCCCCGTGGCCGAAGGCTGGTCTGTCGCCGACATCAATGTGGGCATCCTCTATCTCTTCGCGCTCTCATCCCTTGGCGTTTACGGCATTATCATGGGGGGCTGGGCTTCGAATTCGAAATATCCTTTCCTTTCAGCACTGCGCTCCGCCGCGCAAATGGTCTCCTACGAAGTCTCCATCGGCTTTGTGATCATCACCGTGCTTTTGTGCGCGGGTTCGCTGAACCTCACGGAAATTGTGAAAACGCAGCAAACCGGCCTTGGCACCATGCTGGGCCTGCCCAACTCTTTCCTCGATTGGTATTTCATTCCGCTTTTCCCGATGTTCATCGTGTTCTTCGTTTCAGCTCTGGCTGAAACCAATCGCCCACCCTTTGATCTCGTCGAAGCTGAGTCCGAGCTCGTGGCGGGCTTCATGGTGGAATATTCCTCCACGCCCTATCTGCTCTTCATGTTGGGCGAATACGTAGCCATCACCCTGATGTGCGCCCTGAC
>CAZAMS010000159.1:0-5311 GCA_964486305.1 uncultured Aestuariivirga sp. | reverse complement strand
CCCCGCCCTGAAGTCACTTGATGAAAAGGGCCATGTCATTTATGTGGGCTCGCTTTCAAAATCACTGTTTCCGGGATTACGGCTTGGTTTCATGGTGGGACCGAAGAAACTCATTGCCGAGGCGCGCGCGTTGCGTCGCCTCATGGTGCGTCACGCCCCCAACAACAACCAGCGCACCGCCGCATTGTTCCTATCGCTTGGCCATCACGATACACTGATCCGCCGCTTGCATAGGGCTTATCGCACGCGCTGGGAAATTATGGGCGCGGCGCTGGAACAGCACTTCCCCGCATCTTCACGGTTGCCGAGTTTTGGTGGCACCAGCTTCTGGGTGAAGGGTGCTGCTGATCTCGACAGCGAAGTGCTGGCGAAAGCTGCCGCTGTGAAGAGTATCCTCATTGAACCGGGGCGCATCAATTTTGGTAGGAAAAATCCACCACGGAATTATTTCCGTTTAGCCTTCTCTTCCATCGACGAAAAGAAAATTGCGCAAGGCGTGAAGCTGCTGGCCGAAACGATCAATGATGCCAAGTAGTAGTGTTACCGACAACAGGGCGCGAGCCGCCGCCTTCGCACTGCTCGCCGTAGGGCTGGCATCAACCCAGGACGCAGTAGTCAAGGGCATGTCAGGCACTTACCCTGTCTACGAGACGATGATTATCCGTGCTTTCGTGGCATTGCCGATACTGGGTGTCTGGCTGACACTTAGTCTGGGCTTGCGGGCACTCATGACACCATTGTGGCCCCGTATTCTGCTGCGGGCGCTGATCCTGTGCTCCGCCTATCTTGCATTCATACTTTCAATCGCGGCGATGCCCATGGCCAACACCATCGCCATTTATTTCACCATGCCGTTTTTCGTGGCGGGGCTCGCGGGCCCATTCTTTGGGGAAAGGGTCCCGCTTTACCGTTGGATCGCCATCACCACGGGCTTTGCCGGTGTCATTGTCATGGTCCGGCCGGGGGTGCAGGCTTTCGAGCCCGCGTCACTCTTGGCGCTTTACTCGGCCTTTGGTTACGCCGTCGGGCAAATGATGGGCCGCAAGCTGGCGCAGGAGGTTCCGCCGCTGGTCATCGCCAACTGGCAAAATGCGGTCTATTTCATCTGTTCGGTGCTTGTAGGCTTTATCGTGCAGGCAACAGGCTTCGCCGGGGAAGGCCACAAGAGTCTCGCCTTTCTTACGAGGCCCTGGGTTTCACCCACACTGTCGGATTTTCTGATCCTGAGCTTTCTGGGTGTGCTTGCCGCCTTCACAATCGTGAGTTTCGTTTCCGCTTACAAGTATGCGGAGTCAAGCTTTGTGGCGCCGTTCGAATATTCGGCCATGGCTTGGGCCATTCTGTTCGGCCTGCTGTTCTTCAATGATTTTCCCGATCTTTTGACGTGGACTGGCATGGCGATTGTTGTGGGCGCCGGACTTTTCATGCTGGTCATGGACCGGCGGCGCAAGATTCACACGGGATAACCGGCCCAGGCTTTTACCGTGCGTAACGCCAGCGAGGATTGAATGCGTTGCACGCCGGGAAGCCGCGAAATGCGCGAGCGGTGAATGCGTTCGTAGTCCGCCGCATCGATTGCCACCACGCGCAGGAGATAGTCGAACTCGCCACTCATCAAATGGCATTCCAGAATCTCCGGCACGCGCTGGATGGCCTTCTCGAATTTTTCAAAGGCCTCTTCGGTTTGCGCTGACAGGGACACTTCCACGAAGAATTCATTGGCGAGCCCCAATGCCGTGCGCTCAAGTGTTGCGGTGTAGCGCGTGATAACACCCGCCTCTTCCAGAAGTTTTACGCGGCGGTGGCAGGATGAGGCGGAAAGGCCTGCCTTGCCAGCCAGATCATTGATTGATTGCTGGGCATTTTTCTGCAGCTCAAGCAGAATTATTTTATTGGTCTTGTCCAGTTCACGCTGTTTCATTCTACTATTTATATAATAATTCGAATTTTATTTCAATACTGCCTTGCTCCACCTCTCTCTTTGGAAATTCATTCGAAGCGATTTGAGATATTTTGCCTGCAATCAACTGGAGGAACGGCAATGCTTATCGGTGTACCCAAGGAAATCAAGAATCATGAATACCGCGTCGGCTTGACGCCAATTTCCGTGCGCGAGGCGGTTCGCAACGGCCACAAGGTTTGGGTGCAGGCCAATGCCGGTGGCGGCATTGGCGCGTCGGATGCGGATTACACGGCGGCCGGTGGCGAGATCATCAAGTCCGCGGAAGATATTTTCGCTAAGGCCGACATGATCGTGAAGGTGAAGGAACCCCAGGCCGTCGAGCGCGCCATGTTGCGCGAAGGCCAGATCCTTTACACCTATCTTCATCTCGCTCCTGATCCAGAGCAGACGAAAGACTTGGTGAAATCGGGTGCCGTCTGCATCGCCTATGAAACCGTTACCTCGGCGCGCGGTGGCCTTCCCCTGCTCGCTCCCATGAGCCAGGTTGCGGGCCGCATGTCAGTACAATCTGGCGCGCACTCTCTTGAAAAAGCCCAGGGTGGGCGAGGCATGTTGCTGGGTGGCGTTCCCGGTGTTTCTCCTGCCAAGGTCGTGATCCTCGGCGGTGGCGTGGTCGGCACGAATGCGGCAGCCATTGCCATCGGGATGGGGGCTGATGTCACCATCATTGAGCGCAGCACGGAGCGCATGGAAGAGCTGGTCGCCCGCTTCGGCATCAGCACCAAGACACTCTATTCCACCCAAGGCGCTATCGAAGATGAATGTGCAACGGCAGATCTTGTCATTGGTGGTGTTCTCATTCCCGGTGCAGCGGCGCCAAAGCTTGTCACCAAGAAAATGCTGAAGGACTGGAAGCCCGGTTCGGTCTTCGTTGACGTGGCCATCGACCAGGGCGGTTGCGCGGAAACGTCAAAGGCCACAACCCATGCGGACCCCACCTATATCGTGGATGGGGTCATTCATTACTGCGTGGCCAACATGCCGGGCGGCGTGGCGCGCACATCAACTTTTGCACTCAACAATGTCACCCTGCCCTTCGCCATGGCGATTGCCAACAAGGGCTGGAAGAAGGCTTTGGCTGATGACGTGCATTTGAAGAATGGTTTGAATGTTGCCCATGGCAAGGTGACCTACAAGGCTGTGGCCGAAGACTTGGGCTATGCCTATGTGGCGGCCAACAAGTTGCTTGCGGGGTAGGCAGAGAGAAACTACATCCCAGCTTTCTTCTTCTGGCCTTCCAAATAGTAGTTGGCGCCCCGGCCATAGATCAGGCCGCGCAGAAGGCGGCGGATGTTTTCCGATTTGTGCAAAGTGTCAAGAACGGCGCGCATGGCATCGTGACTGAAGACCTTCAGTGAATCCATGATTGGCGAAACACCCGGCGGCTTTTGCGGCATGCCGTAGCGGCGCAGCGTGCCGTTGATCAGCCTGATCTTGTTGAGGCGCAGGACTTCCGGCGTCTTCCACGTCATGGCCATGGATATCGAGTAGGAGTTCCCGGTGCTCACCCAATGGGGCACCATATAGGGCATGTGGACGGCATCACCGGGCTTCAGAGCATGAAGGGTGGCGCGTTGTTCGTACCAGTCCTCATATTTCTGGTTGCGGTGCTCGTCAGGCGATAATTCCATGGCTTCTTCGGAAATCAGCTTGCGGTCATCGTTGTCAAAGGTGCGCACGAACTTATCGCCCTTGATCTGGATCAGGATGTTTTCTTTCGCATCCAGGTGAAACGGCGTGATTGAGTTTGCCGAGGATATAAAAATGAAGCCCTGCAAATCAGAATAGTCGCCAGGCTTTTTGCCGGCTGCCGCATTGGCCTCTTCGACGAAGGGCCTGAGCAATTCATTATACGCCGCATCCTCGTTGACGAACTTGATCACCATCCAGGCGTTTGCCGTTTCGATGGTGCGGATCACGTCTTCGGCTGGCATATCGATCTTTGGAACGTCTTCCGGCTTTACGCCCAAAGCCACGTTGCCGGAATTATACTCGATACGGTCGCGCGGCAGGGATTTGGCCAACTCCACCAAGCGCTGCAATGAAAACAGCGGATGATCCGAGAGCCCATGTTTCAATTCAAAAGGTCTCTTGAGAAATTTTTCGCGGGCCAAGGCGGGATTAATGCTCACGATACTCATGACCGCTTTTTTCCTTTCAGATAGTAATAGATGTCGCGGGCAAAGCCCCGGGCGGTGCGGTGCAATTTTTCCGAGGTGACAGTCAGGGCAAAGCGTCTGGCGCTGAATGATTTTGGAGCGATCACAACATCGGCCACCTCAAGGCGATCGCGCCAGACATGCTCCATCATGGGGTGGCCGGGAATGGCGCAACTATCCACCAGCACGATGCCGTTTTCATCAAAGAGTTTTTCGGTTGCATGAAGCACGAGCAAAACGCCTGGTGAATACTTTGCGTAATTCTCGTCATAGGCAATCTTGCCGAGCCAGGCCTGGTTGCCTTCGACAATGGCATGCATGATGGCAATGGGCTTTCCATTGAACGCCAATTTCCAGAAACGAAGTTTTCCAGCGGCGCTGAGCAATTTGCAGGCTTCGATATAGGCCGATTCCACTGAGCGGTTCATGGTCATGGCGGTTCCGCGTTTGCCTTTCCAGCCGGCGGCCTCAAGGGCAAGCAGTTCAACCGCCCATGAAAGGCTGTCCCTGCCAGCTGCAAGGCTTGAGATCTCACCCCCCCCCAATTCCGAAAGACGGTTTGCCAGGCGGCGGTATTCCTTGCGGCGTTTGGGGCCGATATTTGAATCAAGCCACGTCTCGTAAGTTCCCGAAGGCCGGAGGGCAGCGCGCTGCCAAGTGTCAAGAACGGAATGATGGGAATCCTGCCTCACCAGGCAGTTCCAAAATGGGCCATTTACGGCCACCGCCTGCAACAGAAGGGGATGGGGGAGACGGTTGATGAAGGTGGTTAAAGCCGCTTCCGGAAACTCCCGGTCGAGATGGGGTTCGCCTATAACGGTTAATGGCGTGATCCAGTTGGTGGAAAGCGCCGGGATGGATCGCCGCTTCTTTACAGGAAGGGCAAAAAGCAGGTCATTGCCTTGTTTAACCGTAGCAAGTTCGGCTCCGGCCAAGTGCCTCAGCAGGGGCAGAATCAGTTCCGGGGCGTTGAGGCCCGCAGGTGCCACACTATGGTCGGCAAGGCGCTTCCAGGAGGGCAGAACAGCGTCAAACTCTGCGCTTTCGCGCAGGTTCGCCCCCGTCATCATCCGCCAGTTTCCTGCCAACATGGCAGATCTGCTGCAAGAGGCAGGCCAAACCAACAAAAAGAGCGGCCAAATGACCGCTCTCAAACCTTCAAAACGCAATGGTTAAGCGTCGGCCTTGA
>CAZAMS010000158.1:0-3406 GCA_964486305.1 uncultured Aestuariivirga sp. | reverse complement strand
GCAACACCACCTGCAACGGAACCAGTGGCGCCTTAATCTGGTATGAACTGTCAGTAATTCCCCTTGCTGTCCGATACGCTGGATTAACGAAAAAGCCTCCCTTCGCGGAGGCTTTTTTGTGGGCAGGCAAGCTGAATCTGATTAGCTCCTCTGTTTCTTTTTCACCTGGGTTTCCTTCATGCGAAACAAGACCATTTTCGTCACCAGATCGTAGGGAGTAGGTTCATCAAGGGGGAACCGGATCGAACCCTTCGCCACCCTGTACTGCGAAAGCTCCTTCTTGAATGCCGCATTGCCGGAAGGCGTGGCATAAAACCCGACATGGTCTTTCCACGCGGCGAAATGGACCAGATTCTTGCCGTTCAATTTGAATGTGGGAATTTGATAGCTGATGGCCTCAACCGCACCCGGCGCCGCTTTCCTTATTGTCTGCCTGATTTTTTCAAGAATTCCTTGAATATCCTTCGGGAAACTGGCGATGTAGCCATCCATCGTTGTGAATTTTGGTTTGCTGGTCATCGTTCAAAAACTCCGGCCGGGAGTACGCTGGTGGATTCTGGCACGTCACCCTAATGAATTGATAGCCCATTGACCTTACCACTTCCTCGCATTGCAGCGCAAAGATCTGGGGTCAATGGGCGATATGAACCTGCAATGCTATTTCGCCTTCAGGACACTCTCGACATCGGAAACAGTATACCTCTGGCCCCGGGGCATGACCCGCATGCATTCACCTTCGCCGGAACACCGCAGCATTTTGAGCGCCCCCTCGGTTTCGAGCTTGAACAGCAACCCGCCGTCGCTATCAAGCGCGCCATAAGTGCATTTGGGATTTTCCTTGCACACTGAAATGGCAGTCTCAAGCCCTTCGCTGCGCGCTTGGGAAACCAATATGCCCGAGCACGCAGCCATGCCCAGGCACGCAGCCAATGTGAGCAATCCTGTATTAATCAAGTCCTTCGTCATGTGACCCTCCATCTTTTTTTGTATTTGATCTGAAGCTGCCACCGGCAGCCGATGAAAGACTTGCAGGTTTTCCGAATTCTGAATGTGAACTGGGTCACGGTTGGGCAAGTTAGCCCACGCCACCAGTCCGAAATGACTAACGCCTGCTCCGTTTTCGCCCCCACCCCCAGCGCTTAAACCCGCCCTTGCTTTCGCCCCTTTTTTCCGCCATACACCCCCCAACTTCGACCACCCAGCCGGGGGCTGAACGGAAGGTCTGGCTTGCCAGATAGGAGAATAAGCTCCGTCTTCCCGTGTCTCCGCTCTTACGTTTGACCGGTCTTTCGAACCTTTCTCTGGTTCGTCAGAGGCTCTGCGCTGGATGCCGAAACACGAACGAGAAACAGAAAGGTTATCAGAACATGGCTCTGTATGAGCACGTATTCCTGACCCGTCAGGATGCCTCGCCGGCCCAGGTTGAAGCCCTGGTCGAGCAATTCAAGGGTGTCATCACGGCAGGCGGCGGCAAGGTCGGCAAGGTTGAATCCTGGGGCATCCGCTCCATCTCCTTCCGCGTGAAGAAAAACCGCAAGGCCCACTACACCCTTATGAACATTGATGCGCCCTACACGGCAGTTGCTGAAATGGAACGCCTCATGCTGATCAGCGAAGACGTCATCCGCTTCATGACGGTTGCCGTTGAAGCCAACGAGGAAGGCCAGTCGGCCATGCTGCGCCGGCGCGATGAGCGCGAAGAGCGCGGCAGCTTCGGCGATGATCGCGGCTTCGGCGGCGGCGGTGGCTTTGGTGGCGGCTTTGGCGGCGGCGGTGGCCGCGGTGGTGCAGGCGGCGGTCGTGGCCGTCCCCGTGAAGAACGCGCAGATACAGCAGTGGAGGCCCTCTAATGGCTATGGAACAAACCGCGCGGCGTCCCTTTTTCCGGCGCAGGAAAAGCTGTCCCTTCACCGGTGAAGGCGCACCAAAGATTGATTACAAGGATGTGCGCCTGCTTCAGCGTTACATTTCCGAGCGTGGCAAGATCGTGCCAAGCCGCATCTCGGCCGTCTCCGCCAAGAAGCAGCGCAAGCTCGCCCAGGCCATCAAGCGCGCCCGCTTCCTGGGCCTGCTGCCCTACGTCTTGCAATAAGGAGAATTGAACCATGGAAATCATTCTTCTTGAGCGCGTCGCCAAGCTAGGCAGCCTGGGCCAGGTCGTAAAAGTAAAGGACGGCTTCGCCCGTAATTTCCTGCTGCGCCGTGGCAAGGCGCTCCGCGCAACGGACGCCAACAAGGCAAAGTTCGAAACCCAGCGCGCCGTCCTCGAAGCGAAAAATGCCGAGCGCCGCAAAGGCGCCCAGGCCGAGGCGCAAGGACTTGATGGCAAATCATTTGTCATCATCCGCCAGGCCGGGGAATCGGGCCAGCTCTATGGCTCCGTTTCGCCCCGTGATATCGCCGAAGCGGCCTCCACCTCAGGTGTGGCCGTGGAACGCAGCCACGTGTTGCTCGATACGCCGATCAAGACCATCGGCATGTACACGGTAACAGTTGCACCGCACCCGGAAGTGGAAGTGAAGATCACCATCAACGTTGCCCGCTCGGCCGATGAAGCCGCAGCCCAGCAGCGTGGTGAAAATCTCGCAGGCCCCGTCTCCGACCGCGCCGAAATCCGCGCCGCCGCAGAGGCCCTCTTCGACGAGGAAGCGGCTATCCCTGAAGAAATCGCAACGCCATAAGCTGCTGACATCGTTCAAAATTGGGTCACCTTAAACGGTGGCCCTTTTTACACCTAGCACTGTCATCCCGGCGAAAGCCGGGACCCAGACTTGCAACCAGCGAACAGTCCAAAGTCTGGGTCCCGACGTCCGTCGGGATGACGGAAGTGGGGGACTGTCAACCCCTTGTTTTGCACAGCCCGACGAATACCGTTTATAATTGGAATTAGACTCACTTAGCCCCTTATAACTTGCTAGCGTTTTGCCATGGCCACTCAAGCAAACCTCCGCTCCGTCGATTCCGACGGTCCAGACGATACCTTCCGCACCCCGCCCCAAAATCTGGAAGCGGAGCAAGCCCTCTTGGGCGCCATCCTGGTGAACAACGAAGCCTGCGACCGCGTCTCCTCCTTCCTGTTGCCGGACCACTTCTCGGAAGCCATTCACGCCCGCATCTATGAAGCGGCCTCAACCCTCATCCGCATTGGCAAGCTTGCCTCGCCCATCACGCTGAAAACCTATTTCGACAGCGACGCCACCATGAAAGAAATCGGCGGCCCCGCTTACCTCGCGCGGCTTGCCGCGTCTGCCACCACCATCATCAATGCAGAAGAATATGGCCGCATGATCTATGAGCTGGCCCAGCGCCGCAAGCTCATCGGCATCGGCACCGACATCGTGAACGAAGCCTTCGATACGCCGGTGGAGGAAACCTCCAAGGATCTCATCGAGCGCGCCGAGCAAAC